>JBAUGO010000328.1:0-4847 GCA_049679775.1 Anderseniella sp. | reverse complement strand
CTTGAAGTCAACGGTATCTTTGGCGGTTACACGGCTCAAGGCTCCAAGACGGTCATCCCCTCAGAGGCAACGGCAAAAGTATCCATGCGCATGGTCAGCCAGCAAGACCCACACAAGGTTTTGCAGGCTTTCAGGACATTTGTTGAAGAGAGACTGCCAGATGGGTGCAAGGTGGAATACCGAGGCCGCGCGGAAGGCTCGCCTGCAATAGAAATTGCTGAGGACAATGTTCACTTGAAGCGTGCGGCACAGGCGCTTGAAGATGAATGGGGCAAGCCAACTGTCATGATGGGGTGCGGCGGTTCAATACCGGTTGTGCGGTCATTTGAAGATATTCTTGGCATGAAATCCTTGTTGGTTGGCTTTGGACTGCCTGATGATGCGCTTCATTCACCTAATGAGAAGTACAATCTTCAGAGTTTTCATAAGGGGATCAGAAGTTGGGTTCGTATCATCGCTGAACTGGCAAAGTAGCCCAGCTTGATGCTGTTGCAGCTGGTCATAGGTTCGGTGGTTATCATCGCTACAGTCGCCATTCAGGCAGAAATGTTTAACCTGATGACACGCAGGCATGAGCCTGTGCTGACCTGGACCAGAAAGAAATTCCGAAGGTTCTCAGCAACTGCGTTCATGGTGGAGCTGATCAGGAAGAGCCGCTGAAGGTCTTCTGCATGGCCTCGCAGATTTCCCGATCACTCATTTTCGCTGATGTCGTCAGGCCGGCAATCATGCTGGCCTTGTCCTCATCTGAACGGTGCTGGTTAAGCTTCCATACGCCTTCCAGATTGGTGACTGCCAGTTCAACTCCTACAACGCCGCGCATCATGGTGGAGATGTAGTCATCAGGAGCGTCGGAGACTTTCCAGGGTTTACGACGATCAGCCTCATTTAGGTCAGTCAGGCTGTTGACATGCGCCAGCAGCCAGTCCGCGTCATTGCGAGTGCTGGCGGTGCCGTGGGCATGCACGGTTATGTAGGTCCAGGTCGGCACCACCTTGCCGGTTTCTGCCTTGGTAGCGTAGTTGGACGGTGACATGTAGGTGTGTGGGCCTTGAAAAATGGCAACAGTTGAGGATTTTGACTCATCAACAACTTTCCAGTGGTCGTTGGCCCGCGCGAAGTGACCTGACAAGATGACGTCGCCGCCAACGTCCTGAATGGCGATCAGCGGCATGTGGGTGATCTTGAGGCCACCGCTTGCTGTTGCCGTTACCACCGTCGCAAACTGAATTGTGCGCATGGCTTCCAAAAGGACAGGTTGCCGGTCTTCACGCGCTTCAGCGCGGGCGTAAACGATGTTGCTCATTTAAAGTCCCGCCATCTTGGCCTTGTTGGTTTTGACAAGCTCTTCCTGTGTATGGCCATGATCATAGGCAGGTGACAGCACAAGCTCGGCAGCCATCAATTCAAATACCATGAAGCTTGTCATGTGGGGCAGGTAGTCGGCCCAGTATTCTTGAAAAATATTGATGAGTTTCTGGTCAGCCTTGGCCTTGGCAAGCACTTCGCCTTGGCCGGAAACGCGCACGGCTTTCCTGCTGAGAGGGTCGAGGAAACAGATCTCGCAACGCGCATCAGCCCGAAGGTTACTGGCTGTGCCTGGCGAGCGGATATTGCCGCATGCAAGGGTCCGGTTGTCCACAATCACAAAGGTTGCCTTTGGTGACACAGCCGGGCTTCCATCTTCACGCACGGTCGCCACAAAACCTGCTGAATGTGTGCGGATCAGGGTTTGCATCTCAGGTGTCAGCATTGCTCTTGTCTCCTATCCCACCTTGAAGTTGTGGATGTGCTCAGGTGCCGTTACGCCAGACATATTGCGCGGGTCATCCACCACAATGCCTGTTTGCATCGTGATTGGTATCACCCCGGCCCAGATCGGTAAAACATAGTCTTCTTTATCGTCACCAGGAGGGCCTGTACGGATTTTGACAGAGGCTTCATTCAACGCAAGTCGCAAGATGGTTGTGGCTTTTATTTCCTGTACTGTGATTGGTCTCAATATATCCCAGCGGCCCGGAAACCAGGCATCAAACATTGCCTTCAATCGCGCTTTCTTGCTTTCGGGGTCTTCAATGATTTCAGCTTCCCCGAAAACCATACAAGACCTGTAGTTTGCAGAATGATGAAAACCTGATCGTGCCATTACCATGCCATCCCAAACGGTCACGGTAAGGCATGTTTGTGCTGCCGTTGCTGATTTGAGAAAGCGGCTGGCGCTTGACCCATGCCAGTACACATGATCGCCTTCGCGCCATTGCAGTGTGGGCGTCACTGTGGGCGCTCCATCCACAAGGTATCCAACATGACACAGTGGCATCGCGTCCAGAACACCATGAACTGCCTCGGCATCATATTTGCCTCGTTGGTACAATCGCTTCAGGCGGGTTCGTTCGCTCGGTGAACCCTTGTTGGAGGTGTCTTTGCTCATTGTGGTTTGTGTCCAGGGATTTTGGGTTGTCTTATCTGTCAGACAACAGCAATAATGGCCTTGTGAAAATAGCCAGTTTTAAAGGTTTTGACATGTCCAGTCCTGATGCTGCCATAACCGGCCTGGTGCTTGACCGTGAGCAGTCCACACCCTTGCATGCCCAGCTAAGCGCGCAGATACGCGAGATGATCCTTGCTGCCCGCCTCAAGCCTGGGATGAAATTACCCGCCTCGCGCATACTAGCGCAGGAGTTGGGTGTCTCGCGCATAACGGTCACGACCTCGATGGATCAGCTGGTCGCCGAAGGTTACCTGGAGGGGGTTCCGGGTCTGGGCCTTTTTGTAGTGCCTCACATTCCGGATGATATTTTGAAAGCACCTGCTCGAGGTGAGCCCTTTGAAATAAAATCATTGGCAGACAAGTCTGAACTTGCATTCCCCTTTCAACCATCTAGCCATGATTCGAGGTTGTTTCCACACAAGGAATGGGCGCGATTACTGGAGCAAAACTGGAGATTGGCAAGCGCCCAAAACAAGTCTTTCAGCTCAGCAGGTTATGGTCCGTTGCGAGAGGCTGTCGCCCGGCATTTGCATGAGTGGCGTGGGCTGGAAGTCCAGCCCGATCAGGTATTCATGACCGCTGGTGGGGTTGATGCCATCCAGTTGATCATTCGTGCTCTTGATTTGTCAGGTAGGCCGGTTGTGCTTGAAGACCCTGGCTATCCGCTGTTTACCAGCGAGCTTTCACACCATGGTTGTCATGTGGTGCATTCGCGAGTTGATGAGCTTGGTCTTGATCCAGTTAATTTGTCCCCTGCATCCATGGTGCTTGTAACACCATCGCGTCACTTTCCAACCGGCGTGACCATGCCCTTGTCGCGCAGACTTGACCTGCTTGCCTGGGCCAATCATCACGCGAGCATCATTGTCGAAGATGATTTTGACAGTGAGTACCGCTATCGAGGCAGTCCACTGCCCACCTTGATGGGGCAGGACAATTGGCAACGCGTGATCTACATGGGGTCTTTCTCGAAGGTGTTTTCCCCGCTTGTCCGTCTTGGCTATATTGTCGTGCCACAATCTCACATATCGCGGTTTGAACACTTGCTGCATGAGCGCGGAGCGATAGCGGCTGCCACGACACAACCAGCTCTTGCGGCCTTCATGCGATCTGGGCGCTTCGCAACCCATATCAGACGGATGCGACGGATATATGCCCAACGCCAGGAGGCGTTATTGTCCAGTATGCAAAAGCATCTTTCAGGTTTGCTGATAGTTCAGCGCGAGACCGGTGGCATGCATCTACTGGCCAGGTTGGCGCCTGACCTTGCCAGTCGCATGAGTGATGTAGAGGTATCAGTCCTGGCGCATGAGTGCGGAATATCACTGCCTGAATTATCGCACTACAGCAAGAATGATGGCTGCCAGCAGGGTTTGCTGATGGGCTATTCCGGGTTTGATGAAAATGAGCTTGAGGCAGCGTGTATAAAGCTTGCCGAGTTACTCAAGGATGCAAGCATCTCATCCGTGCCATCAGGCTTTGCCGGATGAGCGTTCAACCGGACCTGAAACAAGAACTCGCGATCCTTCCATAAGCTGCTCCAGACTGGTACTGGCAATCATGTACCTGTCTGTGCTTCCTCGCTCGACAAGCGCAGTTCGCACCGGGTCGCGCATGTAATCCAGGCCAGGGTGCACAATAAGGCGCGCACCTGCATTGGCGGGCAGGAACGGCCAGGATCTGTTATCAGGTGAAAGCACCAGCCTGTCTCCGTCAAGGGCTTCAACCCGGGCAGGGCGCGGCCACAGGACAGGGTCTGGTGTGCGCTCCGGCAGATTGTTCAATGGGTTGCTGACCGGCTCATCAACCATGCGCAGGTGATCGTCTTCAAAGATCTCGCCGCCTTGCAAAACAGCAGCATAGATGCCGCAAAATACGTGCTGCGTGTAGGCACGCAACAAGCCAACCACATCAATGCTTGTGTCACCGCTCCACGGATCAGCAGCCGTAGCGGCACATCGCATGGCGGGTCTCAGCACCTTGAGTTTTGCCTCACCTATTCTGAGCGTCTGCCCGGCAAGCGCAAATTCCTCGAAAGGCTCAAGCCCGGTGATGTAGATATTGCCCCGAAACCGCAAATGCGACAGCGTCAATCCCGACACCCATTCCAGCCACTCAACGCTGGCAAGGTTGATGATCGACAAACTGGTATCGCTAAAGTCCCAAAGCCCGTGAGGGTCTGCCCGTCGATGCAGGTATATCCCGCCTTCTGGCCCCGGTGTGAAATGCCGGTTCATCAGTGCGTTTACGCCCGTGTCATCTCCCCCTCTGATCTGGGTTGAGGCAGTGGCATCATCAGGCGCACTTATTGACAGCGCCCCTGTGTCATCATCGATGCTGGCAGTAAAGCAGGCCA
>JBAUGO010000327.1:0-5580 GCA_049679775.1 Anderseniella sp. | reverse complement strand
TTGCGGCCATAGGATTCAAGCGCCTCGCGTTCGGCATTGTTGCGCCCTGCGATGATGGCGCCAACTTCGGCTGCAGCTGAAAACAGTGCCGCTGTCTTGGCATTGATAACCTTGAGATAGGCATCTTCGGTGGTTGATGTGTTGTGGGCTGCCGCCAGTTGCATCACTTCGCCTTCGGCAATCACTGCAGCCGCATCAGCCAGCACTTTCAGCGCCGCCAGAGAGCCGGTTGTAACCATGATGCGAAATGCCTGTCCCAGCAGGTAATCACCCACCAGCACGCTTGCCTGGTTGCCCCAGATAAGTCGAGCAGTGCGACGGCCTCGACGCAGGTCGCTTTCGTCCACAACATCATCGTGCAGCAAGGTTGCCGTGTGCATGAATTCAACCGCTGTTGCCAGATCAATGTGGTAGCTGCCATCGTAATCGCACATCCGCGCTGCCGCGATTGTCAGCATGGGCCGAAGCCTCTTGCCGCCGGAATCTATAAGGTGCCTGGCAAGCTCGGGAATGAGTTCAACATGGGACTGGGCATGCGACATGATCTGGGCATTCACCTTGTCCATGTCTGGTTGAACGAGCTTCAGCAAGGGCGCAAGACTTGCATCCTTTGCCTCAGCTGCACTTAACGGTACCACTACTCCCACAGGATTAACTCCATTGCCGCAATTGCCTGTTACAATAACAACCATAAGGTCCACACAGCAAACCCTCAAGCGCTCTATGGCCGCATGTAGTATAGTTGTTCATAGTCAATTTTACGTGCTGTGACAGGTGTCTGGATCAGGCAGATCAGGGGGGCGAACAGGCTGATGAAAGAGTTATTGCGATCAAACGACGTGGTGCTTGTTTCATATATTGTTGATCTACTTTCGCAAGAAGGCTTGGCAACGAACGTTTTCGATGGTCACATGAGTGTCATGGAAGGCTCGATTGGCGTGTTTCCGCGTCGGGTCATGATTGACGATGATGATGAATTGAGAGCCAGACGTTTGTTGCGTGAGGCAGGATTGGAAGAGCATCTGACACTGGATTGAGGTTTTGAACGGCGGCGGCGAATCCCGGGAGAGAGATGATGCCAGACAAATTTCACGAGAATGCAGGCGAGATCGGAGAATTCCGGGCTGGGTTGACAGACGATGCCTTTCTGGGTGGCAAGCTGAAGATATTGCAACCGGAAAAGGGATATCGCGCTGGCATTGATGCGGTGATGCTGGCAGCCTCCATCCCGGCACGCGAAGGCGATACAATATTTGAGGCAGGTATAGGCACAGGCGTGGCAGCGCTTTGTCTGGCAGCCAGAGTTGACGATGTGAAGGTGGTGGGCATTGAAGATGCAACGCTACATGTGCTGATTGCCGAGGAAAATGCCAAGCGCAATGAACTGTCCGGACGGGTAAAAATCCTGAAAGGGAATTTACTCGATTCGATGCGCCACGATCAGGTGGACTGGCCGGCACCGGGCAGCTTTGATCATGCCTTTGCCAATCCACCTTATTTCGAAGACCACACCGTTCAACCTCCCAAGGACAGCTTGCGCGCCCAGGCTCATCTGTTGAAGCCCGGCCAACTTGAAGCCTGGGTCAAGGTTATGACGGGTCTGGTGAAGCCGCGCGGAAGCGTAACCCTTATTCATCCAGCCTCGTCTCTTCATGCCGTTCTGGCCGCGATGGAGCCAAGGCTTGGGGCTTTAAGCGTTCTGCCACTGCGCGCGCAAGCAGACGCAGATGCCTCGCGCATTATCGTGCGTGGCATAAAGGGTTCCAAAGGCCCCATCAGGTTGTTACCTGGCACTGTGTTGCATCAACCTGAGCAGTCTGGTTATGCCCCAAACGTTGATCGTATACTACGACACGGTGAAGCCCTTGAGCTTTAAGGGCTGCTGCATCATGTTATAGGCTAACTTTGCCAGACATGTCAGGAGACAACCACCGTGAGTACGCGCACACTGAACAAGAAAAAGAACAAGAAGAAGGCGGGTTGGTTCACGCGCATGCTGCTGGGCAAGCGCAAGTTCGTGACCCATGTACGCCTGACCGGCAGCATTGGCATGGGCGGTCCCATGAGCAAGTCACTTTCCATGGAAGGTGTTGAGGAAACACTGGAACAGGCCTTCGCCTTGCCAGGTATCGAGTGCGTGGCGATTTCAATCAATTCTCCTGGTGGATCACCGGTTCAATCAACGCTGATCTTCAATCGCATTCGCCAGCTTGCCAAAAAGCACGAGGTAAAGGTCATCGTGTTTTGCGAGGATGTGGCAGCATCCGGTGGATACCTGTTGGCGGTGGCGGGTGATGAAATATTCGCAGATCGCTCTTCTATTGTGGGCTCCATTGGCGTTATTTCGGCAGGTTTTGGCTTTACCGACACGCTCAAGAAACTGGGTGTTGAGCGCCGCGTTTATACAGCAGGCAGCAACAAGTCTGTGCTGGATCCGTTTTTGCCGGCAAAGAAGGAAGATATCGCACACCTGAAAGCATTGCAGATGGACGTGCACGAAGCGTTCAAGGACATTGTGCGCTCACGCCGTGAAAAACATCTGAAGGGTGATGAAAAAGAGCTGTTTTCAGGTCTTTTCTGGGCTGGAGACAAGGCCTATGAGCGCGGGTTGGTTGACGGATTGGGAAGCCTGAATGAGGTTTTGCAAGCCCGTTATGGCGATGATGTCATCATCAAGACCATCAGCGCCAGTCCCGGATTTTCACTGCGCCGGCTCATCATGCCCGGTAGCAGGGCATCAAGCATTGAGAGCGCTGCACGCGCGGCAGGTGAAGGAGCGGTTTCGAGTGCAACAATGCTTGCAGAAGAGCGCGCTTTGTGGTCTCGTTACGGTTTATGAGCGTTGAAGCAGGGTGAACCTGTTTTGAAAGGAAGTGCAGACAAATGATATACAAGGTACTGATTGCCGGAATTGGCCTGGCGGTTTCCTATGTTGTGGCCCGCAAAATGTCTGAAATGCAGGCAAATGCGCGTGTCAAGGTCAAGACAAATGAGCGAGAAAGAGTGCGCACTTCCCGCCTGCGTCAGGATCCACAAACAGGCATCTACCACCCGGAAGACTGATCCTGCTGCAATCTTTCAGCCAGAGCGGCTTTCTGTCGTGTGTCCTTGACCGAACTGCGGTTGCGCAATAGGTTCGCAGCCCGCGATTCACTGCTTGCATACATCAAGCCTATCAAAGCAATTCGACCATGACCGCGCCGACTGGCCTCAAGCCAAAGACATCCTTTCAGGACCTGATCCTGACATTGCACAATTACTGGTCAGCCTATGGCTGCGTGGTATTGCAACCCTATGACATGGAAGTGGGTGCTGGTACCTTTCATCCGGCCACAACGCTGCGGTCCGTTGGACCCAACCCGTGGAAGGCAGCCTATGTGCAACCATCACGTCGCCCCAAGGACGGCCGATATGGTGAAAACCCAAACCGATTACAGCATTATTATCAGTATCAGGTGATCCTTAAACCGTCGCCACCCGACTTGCAGGAGCTTTACCTGGGTTCGCTTTATGCCATCGGCATTGACCATAAAAATCATGATATCCGCTTTGTCGAGGATGATTGGGAAAGCCCGACGCTGGGCGCCTGGGGTCTTGGCTGGGAAGTGTGGTGCGATGGCATGGAAGTCTCGCAGTTTACTTATTTTCAGCAGGTCGGCGGGCTGGACTGTTCGCCTGTATCAGGCGAGCTGACATACGGACTGGAGCGCCTTGCGATGTATGTGCAGGGCGTGGACAATGTCTATGACCTGAACTTCAACGGTGGTGAAGGTGAAAATAAGGTTTCCTATGGCGATGTGTTCCTGCAAGCCGAGAAGGAATATTCACGGCACAATTTCGAACACGCCAACACCGAAAAGCTGGCCGCTGAGTTTGTCGCCGCTGAAACAGAATGCAAGGCGCTATTGGCTGCCGGTGACCAGGGTGAAAGACACTTGATGGCCCTGCCTGCCTATGATCAGTGCATCAAGGCAAGCCACGCTTTCAACCTGCTTGATGCGCGCGGTGTCATTTCGGTGACAGAGAGACAAGCCTACATTTTGCGTGTGCGCGATCTGGCCAAGGGGTGTTGCGAAGCCTGGGCGAGAACTGCTGGCGGGAGTGCTGCGTGATGGCTGAGCTTCTGCTTGAACTGTTCTCGGAAGAAATCCCCGCCCGCATGCAGGCCCGTGCCGCTGAGGACCTGAAAAAGCTGGTGACCGATGCGCTGGTCGAGGCCGGACTGACCTATGAAGGTGCCGTGGCCCACGTCACCCCGCGCCGTCTGGTTTTGTGTGTTGATGGACTTGAAACGCGCACAAAAGACCAGAAGGAAGAGCGCAAAGGCCCGCGCATAGATGCACCGGAACAGGCGATACAGGGCTTTTTGAAATCATCCGGTGTTACGCTTGAGCAATGCGATATCGTGGAAGACCCCAAGAAAGGCTCGTTCTATATAGCGCGTATCGAGAAGGCCGGGCGCGAGACACCTGACGTAGTCGCCGAAATCGTGCCAGATGTGGTGCGCAAGTTTCCCTGGCCCAAGTCAATGCGCTGGGGATCAGGTTCGCTTCGCTGGGTGCGGCCCTTGCAGTCGATACTGTGCCTGTTTGATGGCGAGATTGTCCCTTTTGACGTGGACGGTTTCAAATCCGGCAACAGCACACGCGGTCACCGCTTCATGGCACCTGATGCGTTCACGGTTACCACATTTGAAGACTATGAAGTGAAGCTGAAGGCAGCGCACGTGATGGTGCGCGCAGATGAACGTGTCGAGACCATACGTACAGAAGCCAAGAACCTTGCCTTTGCAAAAGGACTTGAGCTGATCGAGGACGAGGCACTGCTGGCGGAAACGGCCGGGCTGGTTGAGTGGCCTGTGGTGCTGATGGGCGAGTTCGACAAGGCATTCCTTGAGGTGCCGGCAGAAGTGATCATCACGTCGATCAAGTCTCACCAGAAGTGTTTTGCCGTGCGTGACAAGTCCGGTGCGTTGTCAAACCATTATCTGCTGGTGTCGAACCTGATTGCTCAAGATGGCGGCAGGAAGATTGTTGAAGGCAACAACAAGGTCATTGCGGCAAGATTGTCGGATGCGCGCTTCTTCTGGGAGCAGGACAAGAAGGTCAGGCTGGAAAAGCGTCTGGATGCGCTGGAGAAGATCACCTTCCACGCCAAGCTCGGCACGCAACGTGAACGCGTTGCCCGCATCGAGGCGCTGGCCGGCGAGATCGCCCAGATCATTGGTGCGGACGTCGGACAAGCGAAGCTGGCAGCGAAGCTATGCAAGACTGATCTGGTCACCGATATGGTCGGCGAGTTCCCCGAGCTTCAGGGCCTGATGGGAAGCTATTATGCCCGCGCCGAGAATTTGGATGATGCGGTGGCTGATGCCATTCGCGATCACTACAAGCCGCAAGGCCCGTCTGATGAAGTGCCTCAGGGCAAGGTGGCGCAGGCCGTGGCGCTTGCCGACAAGATCGATACGCTGGTCGGGTTCTGGGCCATTGACGAAAAGCCGACCGGCTCGAAAGACCCGTATGCGCTGAGGCGTGCTGCTCTTGGCGTGATCCGGATCGTGCTTGAGGGTGAGTTGCGAGT
>JBAUGO010000326.1:0-4359 GCA_049679775.1 Anderseniella sp. | reverse complement strand
AAACACCTCTTTGTTGTCTATTGCATCGAGAAAGCCGAACATGCCGGTTTGATCATTATATTGTGCCAGGCGCGTCTGATCGATCTGGGCTGAAATTCTACCGACGGGTTGATTGTCTTGCATGGCGACAAACAACTGCGCCGTGGCGTGCTGGAAAAAAGGGTTATGTTTTGGCGATATGTGTTGAGCGCGCTCGAACGTCAGCGGTGCAATCCAGTGAGGGTCGTCACGAAAAATAATGTGAGGCACCTGAAGGAATGCCTTGCGGCTAACCTTGTCATCAACCGTCACAATGGTAATGGCGTTCATGCCAAGGCTTTCCTGGATGTTTTTCGCTTTGATTTTATTTGGGAAACGGAACCGCCTTCAACCTTGTACAGTCGATCTGCTATTTCTGCCCACGCGGGGCGATGCGTGATGGCAATTATGGTGTAGTCGCCAGCCAGTGCTTTTGCGTTGGCACAAATGCTGGCTTCGGTTTCAGGATCAAGGGCGCTGGTTACTTCATCCAGTATCAGAAGCTTAGGAGAACCGACCAGAGCCCGAGCCAGGGCAATGCGTTGGCGTTGCCCACCTGACAAACGACCCCCCATCTCTCCGGCATTGGAATCCAGACCATCAGCAAGCGTTTCGACAAAGCCGTCAGCGTCGGCAAGTGCAAGTGCCCTATAGATGTTTTCATCGCTCAGATAAGTGTTACCAAGCGCAATGTTATCGCGCAATGAGGCATGCAGCAGGGAAAGTTCCTGCGGTACATAACCTATAAGACTGCGCCATGCCTTGAGGGACAATGTGTCGAGCGGTCTTCCATCTATTGTTATGTTGCCTGCAGAAGGATCATGCAAACCAAGCAACAGATCAACGATCGTAGTCTTGCCTGCTCCCGATGGGCCTTGCAAAACCGTGATCTTGCCGGCTGGAATTTCCAGGGAAACATTATTTATGGTCAGTTTGTCTTCATGGGAAAAGCTGACATTGTTGAAGCGGCAACCGTCATTCAATGTGATATCAGTTGCGCCCCCACTTCGTTCTGCTTCGCTTTCCAGTTTTGCAGACATTTCGTGCACTGCATAATAGGACGCTTCCAGTTCTGCACTGCGTTGCATGAACTTTTGCATCCGGCGCACAACCACAATTGTTTGAAAGCCAATAATGCCCATCAAGGTGACACTGGCCAACGAGATGTTCCAGATGCCCACAGCGACATAAAAACTACCTGCTATGAGCGCCGTTATGACGACATCGTTGCCAAGTTCAAGGCCGTTGGATGCCAGGGTCTGTGTCTTGATGGACCGGTTCAGTTTGACAAGATTTGAACTGAACATGGTCAGAAAGGGGCCTGTTCTCGCCATCGACTTTATGGGCTTTATATTGCTGAGCGCATCGGCAACAATTGTGACCAGTTCGCGGGTCGATTCTGTCTGACCTGCACCAGCGCGTCTGCTAATGGCTATGAGTTTGCCAAGGCCTGCGACGAAAACAACACCAACCAGAATTCCACCAATGGCAAATTGTACCGATGCCATCATGGCAATAACGAGATAGCCAACAACCTGAACGGCAGATGCAACAAATTTTGCCGATTCCAGGTAGGCCTGGCCTGCACGTGTAGCGTCAACCGAAATCATGTTGGAGATACGCCCAGCGCGATGTTCCACAAAGTAGCGCCATCTTGTATCGAACATGGCGTTCAGCAAATCTTCACGAAGTCTTGTGGATACATTTGCGATGGTGAAACCGGCATAGGTCAGGGCTATTGCAAGCAGAAGGCTGCGGAGCGACAGGGCCAGTACAACGGCTAGCGTGAAGCCGCCGATTGTATCAGGAAGGCCTGTTGCAGACAGAGTGCTCTTGATAACCGTTGCAAAGGCAGGGGGCAGGTTGCTTGCCTCACCAGAGACTGACAACAGAGCCGGCAAAAGTGCGCTCATGGAAATGATTTCAGCAACTGATGCCAGTACCAGACAGGCAAGTACCAGCCAGGGTCTTGTGCCTTTTGCATGAGCGAATATGCGGAACAGTTTGAGCATCAGGCTTTTGGTGTCCCGGTTTGGTTTTGAGTGTTTGTCAAGGTCATGCAGAAACGATTAGAGCCGTGTGACGCGCTGGGCAATAGGTCAATTGTATATGCGCGCTCTGGTCTAAACGCTAGTGAGTGCTCATTTTCTCGAGTGTTTCAGCGGCATCGCGTGTTGCCTGCTCAAAACGATCTTCAAACGTGGCCATGTTTTTCTGTGGGTTTTTGAAGAAGGCACTTTTCTTGAGACCTGCAATGAAAACCTTGTGCAATAATCGGGCTGGCGTTTTCATTGGCCTGTCAACATGCCACAGCAATACCACACGCTCCTGATCGGTATTGTTGCTTACCTCGTGCATATAGGTGTCGTCGAACACAAATATCTGGCCTGGTGCCCATGTGCAGTATTCGTTTTCAACCCGCAATCTGCAGTTTTGCCTATTATCAGGCACGATCAATCCCATATGACAGGTGACAATACCTTTGGTAACACCTTTGTGGGGTGGAATGTGCGCACCTGGTGCCAGAATTGAAAACCAGGCGGTTTGAAGGTTTGGGATTGCTTCCAGCATGGCAGCTGTCTTGGGTGCCTTGGCGCAATTGCGTGCCAATTTAGTGCCGAATCCAAACAGAAAGAAGGTTCGCCACTCATCACCCTTGGAGATGTTTTTCTGATCTTCCGATACTTCGTGAAATTTTGGTACCTGCTCGCGGTATTTCAAAATTGCCTGAACTTCAGCCAGCACGTCACGCCAGTTTTCTTCCAGGATCTTGAACTCGGGAAAGTGGCTCTTGTCGAGCACAGGTGTGTCGCCTATGAGCGACTGGCTGGACTGTAATCCGGCTATCTTTTTCCTGAAGAAGCCGCCAAATTTGCGAAGTGCTTTTTGGCTTAGCGTTTTTTTGCGCTTAGCCGGGATGGTATCTGAAGGGGTGTGTGGTGTATTCATGTGGCGAGTTCCGTGAGGCGGCGACAAGCAGGGTTCAAGGTTGGTAGCTGCTAGCTTGCTACAATGGCGACTTTGTGGTGTTTCAAGCAGATACTAATAGGGTCATACCCGAAATGGTAATCAGGGCAAAGACGATGTTCAAGACAATCTTGTATCCGGTGGTCAATAGGCGAGTACTCCAGCCTCTGATGCGAATGACCAGAGGTATGACACTAGGGGTGCGTACTGTGGTATCGGATGGGGACGGCAAGCTTCTGGTCGTGCGTCAAAGTTATACCGGTGGCTGGATATTTCCAGGTGGCGGGGTGGAGCGAGGCGAGTTGCCAATGGCGGCGGCAAGGCGTGAAACAATGGAAGAGGCAGGAGTGGAGTTGCGTGGTGAGATAAGCCTGCACGGGCTTTATTCAAATCATGCTCATTTTCCGGGAGATTATGTGGCTGTATATCTGGCGCATGACTACGTGCAACATGACTGGAAGCCATCGCTGGAAATTTCAGCTTGTGCCTTTCTGACTCCCGACGAGATCAAGGCTGATTGCTCTGATGCAATGTTACGCCGTATTGACGAATTATCAGGAACGACAAATAAATCGGATACATGGTAGCTCCATATTTCAGTTTTCACCGGGTACAAGAATGCCTTCCAGTCAGAATATCATCAAGCCCCTCAATCTTGGCGATCCAGCTATACGGGCTTACTCTGACGCCTTGCTGGACAGGGCATTCGGTATTGGTCGACGCACCAAAACCTCATATCGATTTCGTGAAGGTGAACAGCCTGTCGAGGGTCTGAGCCTGGCGATATTCGGAACAGAAGATGACACAGTGCCTGCTGCCATCATCAGTTACTGGCATTTGTTCATCGGCAAGGAAGGCCACAAGGCGATCATGCTGGGGCCACTCGCGGTAGAACCGAATTTGCAGGGCAAAGGCTATGGACGGGAGCTCATGCGCCATTCACTGGCTCGTGCAACTGAAATGGGCCATCGTCTGGTGATCCTTGTAGGGGATGAACCTTATTATGGGCCGTTTGGATTTTCCCGTGTACCTGAGAAAAGATTGTTGTTGCCTGGTCCGGTTGATCCGGCGCGGTTATTGTACTGTGAACTTGAGGCTGGCAGTTTTGACGCTGTCAGTGGGTTGGTGCTGCCGCCGTCACGCTATCGTGAGGCCCGTTAGCGGCCTTCACGATACCACATTAGCGAGACCAGCATCAGCAGGGCGGCCAGGGCCAGCAAGCTGCCAAACAGAGGGTAGGCTGCAATGGACAGGATACGGTAGGCATTATTTGATTGCAGCCCCATCCATCCAGACCCGGCCATGGCCCTGCCTGCGCCAACCTTGGCGATGCTGGGTACTGACATATCCGAAACAGATCCACTTGATGACAGG
>JBAUGO010000325.1:0-12247 GCA_049679775.1 Anderseniella sp. | reverse complement strand
GGTCCAGCCTTTCGATTATATCGGCATCGTTACTGACAATAATCCCACCTGCAGGCCCACCCAGCGACTTATAAGTGCTCATGGTCATCAGGTGCGCACCCTCGGCAAGCGGGTTGGGCCAGGCGCCCCCAGCAATGATACCGCACTGGTGTGCAGCGTCGAACAGCACTTTTGCACCGACCTCATCCGCGATTGCGCGAATGTCTGCAACTGGATGTGGCACAAGGTTGAGGCTGCCACCAATGGTGATGAGTTTGGGCCTGACCTGGTGGGCGAGAGCTGAAAGCGCATCGATGTCCACTGTATAGCCATCCGACGAAACGGGCGCGTGATGGATTTTCAACCCATAGAGACCCGCACAACCTGCATCATGGTGGGTGACGTGACCACCGATTGCTGCAGGAGGTGCAATGATCGTGTCGCCTGGTTTACACACGGCCATAAAGCCATAAAGGTTAGCCATCGCGCCAGATGCCACGCGAATCTCGGCATACTTCGCGCCAAAAATTTCTGCGCAAAGTTCAGCAGCGATTACCTCGATTTCCTCAATGGCCTCCAGCCCCATCTCATATTTGTCACCGGGATAGCCAAGCGAGGGACGCGACCCGATGCCTGACGCCAGCATGGCTTCAGCTCGTGGGTTCATGACATTGGTGGCAGGGTTGAGGTTGAAGCAGTCGCGCTCATGAATTTGACGATTTTCGATCACAAGCTCGTCCAGTCGCTCGGCAACCTTGTCTGACGTGGCCATGGCTGTTTGGGTGGCGATGTCCTGGACGCGGGCTTCGCATTGTGCAGGCACCCACGGGCGAGGCGATAGATTGGGCATGAGACAAGGCTTTCAAATGGAGTGAATGAAGGAAATTGCGATTGAAGCAACTAACAAGAATTGAGGCAAGCGGGAAGGGCAATGCCTTACCCTTGAAGCTCTGTCTCGCTGGTGGAGGTTCAGTTCCTTGATCTCCAGACGCCTTTGCCAGCCAGGGGACGTTCGCGAACAGTAGCTTCCCTGCGCAAGACATATAGACCAGACAGAATGATCATCACGGTGCCAATCAGCGTGTTGATGCTCGGCACTTGTCCCCACAGGAAATATGACAGGATTGATGCCCACAACATGGCTGTATATTCGAACGGAGCAACAGTTGGTGTGTGCCCGATGCGGTAGGCAGTTGCCAGCAACCAGAAGCCTGCCGCCGAGATAATGCCAATCATCGCCATCATGCCAAGCTCAATACCAGTGGGCATCTGCCATGGCAGTAATAGCGCCTTATATGTCGCGTTGATTGTCTCTGGTATCGGGAAATGCGCAAGGATAGCCCCCATTGCTCCACCCATATAGAAGAACGCGATCATCATGTAGAAGGCCATGACTGAGCCGGATTCAGTGATGCCCATTTTTCGACCAAGCACAGCTGATATCGAATAACAAAACGCTGCCAGGACCGGCAGGATTGCCACCGGTTGAAACGTATCGCTGCCTGGCTGGACAATGACCATGGCTCCGGCAAATCCAAATAGAATGCCACTCCAGCGCCTCCACCCAACATTCTCGCCAAGGATGGGAACGGCAAGTGCGGTTATAAAAAGGGGTGATGTAAACCAGATCGCGACAACTGCCGTCAAAGGCATGGTGGCCAAGGCTAGATAATAAAAGAAAAACGCACCAAACCCGATGCAGGAGCGCAGGGCGTGTAGATAAGGATGGCGCGTGCTGAGTGTAGCGAGGCCGGATTCGTAATGAACCACCATGAACATGAGTGGCAAGGCAATAATCGCGCGGACAAACACAATTTGATGAACTGGATAGCGATCCAGCAAAAGTTTGACCATCACATCCTGAAACGAGAAAATAAAAAGCCCTGCGCAGAGAAATAACACCGCAGATGTGGTATTGGTTGTGCCTGGAATGCGAATGGCAAAATTACCTGGTTGGTTCATCGCCTGCAGGCTCGCTCTTTTCTTGATTTGCCATAGGGTCTGGATCAAACCCGCGCGCATGGGAAGTTCAGAGCAAGCCTGTCACAAGGGTAGTTTGGTCGTCTTGTCGATTTGCGTCATCAGCAGTGTCGCATATCAGCGAAACATGACCTATTTCAAGGTTGCCACACCAAGTGGTACTGCAAATTTCTTGCACCAGATGATCACATTTTTGGCCGCCTTGTTTTTTGCTGTAGCGGGAATTGTGTAAGTACCAGCACCCTTGAGATTTTTCAATAAACCGGCTGTGCCGCCTTTCACAGGGAGCAATCCATTGCCAACGGAAACATAGGCATCGGGTGCGTTGTCGAGGCTGAAATTATCTCCAAGCTGAATGATCAGTTGATCACCTTTTTCCGTTACAGTTACAGAACCGGTAGTTTCGTGGCCTGAAGCACCCCTGAATGTGCCGCTTCCAGCAAGCGCAATATTGGCTGTTGCAACTATCAGTGCGCTGGAAATGATGATTGATTTGAGCATTTGTATTGTTCCTGATGATTAAGTCCCTAACCTAAAGTAGGGATGTTGTTCTTTAACAAGCAAGTCACATGCAGTTGCATGTTTTCGTGAGGTATCGTGATGATGATGAGGTACGCAGTTGCGCTGGTCTTGATGTTGATGGCGGGCCAGGCAAGCGCCGCTGACACCAACAAAGAGCAACTTTGGGCTGCTCTTGCATCAGGCAAGGCAATTGCAATCATGCGACATGCATTGGCACCAGGTTTTGGTGATCCAGCCAACTTTGATGTCAAGGATTGCTCAACCCAGAGAAACCTGAGTGATGAGGGTAGGGCGCAAGCTGAAAGAATTGGCAAGCTTTTTCGTGAATACGGGATAACACAGGCGCGTGTTGTCTCCAGTCAGTGGTGCCGCAGTCTGGAAACAGCGCGTTTGCTGAAACTTGGCGAGGTTGAGGAACTGACTGCGCTCAACTCGTTTTTTGCCAACCGGGCAAACAAGCAAACCCAAACCGATGCGCTCAAAAAATGGATCAGTGAACAGGCGGGTGACAAGCCGATTGTGCTTGTCTCGCACCAGGTCAATATCTCGGCTTTGACGGGGGCGTCTCCTGCATCAGGCGAGGTTGTCGTTTTATTGAAGGACAACAAGGGTGGTTTCGAGGTTGTCGGCTCGCTGCTGCCTGACTAGAAGCCTCACGTCAGGCCCGTGCCTTCACTCGCATCTTGATGGGGCCTTCGGCGCGTCCACTGATCAGTTGCAGCACGTAAGGGTTGGCAGATTTATCAATATCAGCGACATTGCCTTGCCACATCAGACGGCCTTCATGGATCATGATCATGTGATCATATTCGGTTCGTGCTGAATCCATGTCGCTGGTGATGGCAAATACGGTCACAGCGCTGTTTTCGATAGAACGGTCAAGCAACCGGTAGATTGCCTTGGTGGTGATTGGATCCAGTCCGGCTGTTGGCTCGTCCAGTAGCATGAGCGAAGGTTGAGACGCCAGCACACGTGCAATGCCGACGCGCTTCTGCATGCCACCGGACAATGCTGAAGGCAGAAGATCCGCAGTGGAGGCAGGCAGGTTAACCCGGGCCAGTTTCTCAATGGCTATGTCGCGGGCTTCAGACCTCTTCAAGCCGTCAGTGTTGATCAGCTTGAATGAGATATTTTCCCACACGGTCAGGCTGTCAAATAGCCCACCTTGCTGAAAAAGGACGCCTGTGTTTTCAAGGCGTTCGTTGCGCTCGCGCTCGGTAATGCCGGTTATGGGTTTGCCGTCCAGCAGCATTGTGCCTGAACTGGGCTTGTGAATGCCTGCCACGCACTTCATCAGGACAGACTTTCCAGAAGCAGCAGGCCCGATAAGCACTGTTTTTTTTCCAGCGGGAATATCGACGGTAATATTATCCAGCACCAAAGCGTCGTTAAATCGTTTTGTCACGCCGATCAGCGAGAGTTTGATTTCAGGCTTTGATGACATGAGGTGAATATATCCCGGGTGGCAGCACGATCCATTACACGATCGCTTAGTTGTAACCTGTTGGGGCGTGTGACTCAATCGGTTCAAGAAAGTTGAATGATACTGGACTTGCCATGCCGATCTGGGCCATAACAAGCCATATCAGAAAAGCGGATTTATCGATTCAATTCCGCTATGGTCTGGAATAGGAACACATGAAGAATTTTCTTTTGCAGTTGTTTACCTGGTGGAATGGTCAAACCATGGGGACGCGCTGGTTTACCGCGCGCCATGGCGAAATGGTGGGCACTGATGAAGCGGGCAACACATATTACCGCGCGCCATCGAAGCTGCCTGCCTCCATACCTGAACGCCGCTGGGTGATTTATGCAAATTACGCCGAAGCGTCCATGATACCTCCGGGCTGGCATGGCTGGATGCATCACCGTACTGATACACCACCAAGCCAACAAAAATACACACCACGCGAATGGGAAAAACCGCATCATCCAAACCTGACTGGTTCGTCGAAGGCTTACCGCCCGGCTGGCAGTCTGTTGGGTGCGGCTCCAAAGCAGGCTGTAAAGCCCGATTATGAAGCGTGGCAACCGAAGTAACATGACGCGACAGGCCAAATTGTAATTCAGGACTGGGAGGCACACTGCACATGAAGAACTCGATGGTGGAAACCGCCGTTGGCGCTTTCGTCGTAGCTGTGGCACTGGGCTTTGGCGGGTTTATGTATTCAATCGGTGGCCTGGGGGGAACTACCTCCGGCTATGCGGTTCAGGCTTCATTCGGCTCGGTTGATGGCATTAATGTTGGCACTGATGTTCGCGTGGCAGGCATCAAGGTGGGCACCGTGACCGCCCAAGACCTTGATCGCGAAACATATCGCGCAAATGTAAAGCTATCGCTTGATCCATCCGTAAAGTTGCCAGAAGACACAACAGCAAAAATTGCCTCAGAAGGTCTTCTGGGGGGCAAGTTCATTTCCCTTGAGCCAGGTGGCAGCGAGACCATGATTGAATCTGGTGGCGATATAGAGTTTACACAGGACGCAATCGATATATTCGGGCTTGTGTCGCAGTTTGTGCTTGGCTCAAACAAATCGGAAGACAAGAAAACCGAAGAAACACCCGCCACCACAGAAGAGGCTCCAGCCGCTACTGACCAGAGCAGCGGGACAAGCCAGTAGGCGCAATGACATTGAACGCACCTTCATCAAGGCAGACATGGTCTGCTGATACATACTCGACCCATGGGCGTTTCGTTGCGGACCTGGCGGGTGCAGTCGTTGAATGGCTCGATCCGAAACCCGGTGAGCACATTCTCGACCTTGGATGTGGTGACGGAGCGCTGACGGAAAAACTCGCGGCAGCTGGTGCAAACGTAGTGGGCTTTGACATGAGCGATGACCTGCTTTCAGCAGCGCGAGCCCGCGGTTTGAACGTCATGGCAGGTGATGGGCACGCCCTCAGCTTTGTAGAAGAGTTTGATGCTGTTTTTTCAAACGCTGCATTGCATTGGATGGCCCAACCTGAATTGGTGATTGCTGGCATCCATGCGGGCTTGAAACCAGGTGGCAGGTTTGTGGCCGAGTTCGGCGGACATGGCAATGTAGCTGCCATTGTAACAGCCATGCGCGCGGTTGGCTTGTCTCGCGGTGGAGATCATTCGCTTGCTGGCCCCTGGTTTTTCCCGTCTCCGGAGGTTTATGCCGACATGTTGGTGGATGCTGGTTTCAGCGTCCGGCGCTGCGGATTGTTCCCGCGACCAACCCCATTGAAATCCGGTATGAAGGAATGGTTGAAGCTGTTTCGAAAGCCGTTTTTTGATCAGTTCGGCGAGCATACTGATGCCGTGCTTGACGAGGTTGAAGACTTGTTGAAGCCCAGCTTGTGTGATGCTCGTGGCAACTGGACTGCCGATTATGTCCGCATCCGTGTAGAGGCGGTCAAATCACTATGAACCGAATCGGGGGATATGTAGTTCTGACCATGCTCACTTGCGTTTTCGTTGCAGGTGCTGGCAACACCGGGTACGCTCAGGCTGTGCAGAACCCGTTGGCAGTATTTGCCGGACTAGACAAGATAACGGGCCGTATCACAACATTCGAAATCCCTGTCAATGAGGCCCGTCGGTTCGGGGCATTAAATGTTTATCCCAAGATCTGTAACACACGCCCGCCTACCGAAGAGCCTAAAACCATGTCGTTTGTGCAGGTTGATGAAAACCTGTTGAGCGGGGGAACCAGGAGGATATTTTCCGGCTGGATGCTGGCGGAAAGCCCTGGCCTTAATGCTGTTGAGCACTCGGTATACGATGTGTGGCTGATTGGGTGCCGCGATCCCAATCGGAAAGACGAGATAGAAGAAACCGTGACCCCTGTAACGCCACCCAAAACCGAAACTGAATCCGAAACACAACCCGCTGACTAGCTGATCGGGCCAGCTTGAAGCAGGGACTGTGGATGAGTTTTTAAATTAAACCCTTAACCATCCTAGTTTTGCCACACATGGGCGCAATTAACCTATCAGCGTACGGTGCTAAATCAATTCAGGCGGTAAACATGAAATATGCACGACTCATAACCTGCTTTTGTATGCTCGTAGTCATGGCGTTTGCTGCAACGACACTGCTTCCAGCCACCAATGCCCATGCTGCCAACTGCCAGGCCCTGCAAAAAGAACTGAAGACCAAAGTGCGCCCGGCAATCCTGCGTTTGTCCAAGGAAGGCTTCAACCTCACCAACTGGTTTTATGCAACCTTGAAAAAGAAACGCGTCGGCAAGCATTCCACACTCGATGAAATTGCGGCAACGCAAAAGGCAATGCTCTTATATTGCGTGGAAAGATCAGATAAAGCGGTCTGCATAAAGATCGCCAATGTTATGGCGAGCGCTTCGAAGCGCATTTATGAATTGAGTGCGCAATGGCAGAAAGACAAGTGCCCTGGTTCTCTGGACTGAAATTTCCTATTCCGGCGGATAGTGCATCGGAATTCTGATTTCAGTCACCTGGCCAGAAGCCTTGAAAGTAGCAGAATGGTGGAGCGGTACAAACCTAGGCGGCTCGTTGTAATTTGACAAACCCGCACCTTCGAGCGGGTATTTCAGGAACTTGTGTCTTTCCAGAACACCATCATTGTTCTGGTCATGAGCGACCGATATGGCATAGGTGCCATCGGGCACACCTTCGAATGTGAAATTCACGGTGCCTTGCAAGGCTGGTGTCTTGATGATTTTGATATTGTCGCGGCCTTCCTCACAATTGGGGAAGCCCCAACCTGAAAACCACAAGCACGCCAACACTGTTCCTTCTGCACTGCGAACTGATGTGACTGAAACAAATATGTCACCAGCCCAGGCAGGTGTCGTGAATGTGGCGGTCATGATACCTGCCACAACAGCTGCCTTGCGGCATAAAGAATTGGTTTTGAACATTATTGTAAAAACCTGATTTGACTTACTGCGCAAACAGTAGCCAATCCTGGAGCTCTTGTCGATCTGTCTGTCAAGCGTTCGTAATCATTTTACGCGCATGTGAAAGGACGTTATCGCCATCATGGTCAGCATCATACAAGGTGAAATCTGCCTGTGCGAGCAGGGCTTCCTCCAGAACATTCAGATAATGGTCACGCGGCATCTCGATACACCCAAATTGCTTCAGGTGGTCAGTCACAAACTGGGTGTCGAGTAATTTGAAACCACCAGCATTCAACCTTGCTACCAGGTGAACAAGGGCTACCTTTGAGGCGTCGCGGCGTGCGGAAAACATGCTTTCACCAAAGAAGGCGGCACCGATCTTGACGCCGTAAAGTCCGCCAACCAGCTCGCCGTCATGGTCGCGGCACTCGATTGAATGGCAAAAGCCCATAGCATGCAATTGCGAGTACAAGGCACGTATGCGGGTATTGATCCATGTTGAAGGACGATCAACGACATTGCGTAGTCTGGTACCTGCCGCAGCTCCCGCACACCCTTCCATCACTGCCTCAAAATCAGTGTCGACCGTTACGGAAAACTCTTGCGATCTGATGACGCGCGCAAGCGATCGCGGTACATGAAACCTGTCCAGCGGGATAACGCCGCGTATCTCCGGTTCAACCCAGTAAAGCGCATTGTCCTCAGCACTTTCCGCCATGGGAAATATGCCTGCTGTATAGGCTTTCAATAATACCTGTGGCGTAATGGTGGTCATGGTTGTCACAAATAGCTCAAACCATGGGCCCTCATCAAGTTGAGATCATTGAGGGTGATCAATCCTCGGCTTTTGTATCAGCGCTGCAAGGCCAGGGGTTAGGCACATCCACACCAGTTGGTAATTTGGTGTCTTCATTGCCACAGGCAAGTGATACCTGCTGGCTGGTAAGTCCTTTTACGCCGCTGAGGTCTGCTCCTGCCAGATTGCTGCGGTAAAGATAGGCATTGCTCCAGTTTGACCCGCCAAGCTCTGCTCCCTTGAAACGGGCTCTGGCCAGAATTGCAAAATTGAAGTTCACATCTGTCAGGTTCGCGCCATCAAACTGGCTTCTGACGACGTCAGATTTTTCGAAATTTGCACCACTCATATCGGCCATGGTAAAGTTGGCGCGTGGCAGGCTTGCCCGAGACAGGTTTGCCTTGCTGAGCTTTGCCTTTGTGAAATCTGCGCGGAAGAGTTCAATGGCTTCCATTTGCGCATCAGAGAGGTTCGCTTCCATCAACGTTGGGCGATTGCCTTGTGTCTTCAGCAACGAGGTACCTACCATGCTGGCTCCATTCAACGACGCATTACTGATGTCGGCAAAGTCCATATTGGCTTGATCCAACACTGCTCCAGTCAGGTCTGTGCTGGTCAGGTTGCTGCCCGTCATCTTGGCGCCCTTGAGGGGTGCAGACTGCAACATCAGCAGTTTTTTTGAGCAGTTTTCCCAGTTTACGTCTTGATCTGCCTTATCATTGCATTTGGCCTGGGCTGTTCCGCCCATGAACGCCGTTAAAATCATTACGTTGAGTGCTAATCTCTTCACAGGGTCATCTCCTAAAGACACATTATTCTGACTGATCCAGTTTTGTGCCATAACTCAAGTTACAATAGCGTTAGACTTCCAGTGCTTTGGGGCGAAAACACGGACGGTATCCGCGATACCTTTCAGTTCATGTTTGCCAAGATCATCCAGCTGGATGGAAAGCTCTTTCGCTACGTCCTGCGACATCACAATGGGTCGCATGACTTTCTTTGTGAGGGTTTCCAGACGCGCTGCTTCATTGACGGCTGAACCAATAACTGTAAAGTCCAGCCGGTCTGCTCCACCGACATTGCCAAAGAACACCTCGCCATTGTGCATGGCGATGCCAAAACGCAATGGTGACCAGCCCTCGAGTTCTTTCAGGCAGTCCGGTGGATTTGAGTTGAGTTTATCCATATTGTGCATGGCCTGATCGGCGGCTTCCATCGCAGCACGCGAAGCAGCGCCCGCGCCATTCTCATCGTCGTATGGAAACACGGCCAGAACCCCGTCTCCTACAAACTTCAGCACATCCCCACCATGGGCCTGGACAGCATCAACAAGTTTTTCAAAAAACAGGTTCAGTATCTGGTTCACCTGAGGCCCGGTATATCGCTCGGACAATTCTGTGAAACCACGCATGTCCGCACACCAGATCACGGCCTGGATGGGGTTGCCGTTGCCGCGCATGATGGAGCCGTCCAACACCTGACGTCCTGCGCTGGCACCCAGATAAACGCTCATCACGTTTTCGGCGATCCGTCGCGCCACATGGCGATGAACATGCAGTGCCAGATATTTGAGAATTCTGCCAAGCAATATCTGTTGCTCGCGCGTGAAACCCTCTTCGACATCAGTCGCAATCGTCACCACATCATACCGCCTTGCGCCAATCCTTTTGGGCATGGGTAGAACAGCATAGTGCACGATACCTTGCTCTGCCAGATCTTGCACTATGGGATAGCGATCACGGTTTTCCTGCTCGCGAGTATCCAGAAAAAGCGAAATCCCCTCCTCTATGGGTGCACGCAATGGGCTGCGCAAATAGGCTTCAGTTTGCAACGACATCGCCTTGATCACGATCTCATCGCAAAGACCGTCTGACTTTTCCCAAAACCATGAAAAGCCTGTGAGTTGCGGGTGAAGTGTACCCACGTGAATGGTAGCTCGCGTGACCGGTAGGCCAGCCGCCAGCATCCTCCAGGCAAGCGACTCGACAAGGACGAGCATGCTGTCTTCATTTATGGCCTCACCCAGCAACCAGTCTTCCAGGTCCTTGAAAGATACAGCATTGCCAGCGGCTGCCTTTCCGCGACTGGAGCGGGCAAGCAAGTGAACAAATGCTGGATAGGACCTCGGTGAAGGATCCAGATACATCGGAGCCATTGGTTATTCCCTGTAATTGCATTGTTTGTGTTGTACGCAGCACAACACACAACGGCACAACCTATATAGATTGATTTGTCCCGATTACGAGTTATTCATCCAACTTAAATTGGTGAGTTCAGGACAAATCTAGTCCTGCCCCTGTCTGGCGAGAAATTTTTCCAGCCAGTGAATATCATAATCGCCATCAAGTATATCGGGTTCGCTTAGTAGGCGCTGAAACAACGGGATGGTTGTTTCGATACCCTCGATTACATACTCACCAAGTGCACGACGCAAGCGCATGAGACACTCGTTACGATCACGGCCATGAACAATAAGCTTGCCGATGAGGCTGTCATAGTAGGGCGGTATTGAATATCCGGCATAGATGCCGCTATCAACACGCACACCGAGCCCGCCAGGTTGGTGAACCCCCACAACCTTGCCGGGTGATGGCACGAAAGTTTCTGGATTTTCCGCGTTAATTCGGCATTCAATAGCGTGGCCGCTAAAGGTGATGTCTTCCTGCTTGAACCCCAGTGTAGAACCAGAGGCAACCCGCAATTGCTCTTGCACGAGGTCAAGCCCGGTTATGGCTTCGGTTACAGGGTGCTCAACCTGAAGCCTTGTGTTCATTTCGATGAAAAAGAACTCACCATTTTCGTACAAGAACTCGATTGTGCCTGCGCCTGAGTATTTCATTTCTCGCATAGCTTGCGCGCACGTTTCGCCGATTTCCTTGCGCTGATTGGCATTCAGTGCCGGAGACAATGCCTCTTCCCAGACCTTCTGGTGACGGCGCTGTAATGAGCAATCACGTTCGCCCAGATAAACCGCGTTGCCTTTGCCATCGCCAAAGACCTGAATTTCGATATGACGAGGCGTGCTGAGATAGCGTTCGATGTAAACGGCATCATCGCCAAAAGCCGCTTTTGCTTCGGTCTGCGCAGTCAAAAGGGCATTGTCGATTTCGTCTTCCGACAAGGCGACCTTCATGCCGCGACCACCACCGCCCGCAGCAGCCTTTATAATAAGGGGGTAGCCGACTTCATTGGCTACTTTGCGAGCTTCTGCAAAGCCTGAAACACCGCCATCGGAGCCAGGCACAACCGGAATGCCCAACCTTTTTGCGGTCCGCTTGGCTTCAATTTTGTCGCCCATAATGGAAATATGTTCAGCTGACGGGCCAATAAACCCGATGCCATGTTCTTCCAGAATTTTGGCGAAGCGGGCATTCTCTGACAAGAACCCATAACCGGGGTGTACCGCATCCGCACCTGTAATCTCGCACGCTGCAACAATTGCCGGAATGTTGAGGTAACTGCCTGAAGCTGGTGGTGGGCCAATACAGACGCTTTCGTCAGCAAGGCGAACATGCATCGCCGTTGCATCCGCGGTTGAGTGGACCGCAACCGTTTGCACGCCAAGTTCCCGGCAGGCGCGCAAGACGCGCAGCGCAATCTCGCCACGATTGGCTATGAGGACTTTTTCAAACATTCAATCAGGCATCCCTGCACAAAAAGGCCAGGCCAGCGAGGTTCACTCGATCACCATGAGGGGTTCGTCAAACTCTATCGGGTCGCCATCCGTTACCAATATTGATGTCACCGTTCCCGCATGAGGTGCTGGTATCTGGTTCATTGTTTTCATGGCCTCGATAATCAGGATTGTTTGTCCTGCCTTGACCTTGCTACCAATCTGTACAAATGGCGCTGCCCCCGGTGATGGTGCCATGTAGGCAGTCCCAACCATGGGGGACTTTACGCTGCCATGGGCGTTTCCTGCTGGAGCCGATGCTGCTGCTGCGGGGGCTGGTTGAGCCACCGGAGCCGCAGCCGTGGCAGGGGCATAGTGCATATTTGCCGGCATGGCATAGGTCGCAGAAATTTCGCGAGCAACGCGAATTTTCAAGCCGTCTCTTTCGAGCTCTATCTCGCTCAGCCCGGTCTCGGTCAGAATTTCGGCCAGCTGGCGTATCTGGTC
>JBAUGO010000324.1:0-2869 GCA_049679775.1 Anderseniella sp. | reverse complement strand
GGTTCCTTGTCTTCCTGCATGTCCTTTGAATAGGCCAGGGGTAAACCCTTCATAACCATCAGCAAACCGGTGAAAGCACCGAGGATTCGGCCAGGCTTTGCCCGCACTAATTCGGCCGCATCGGGGTTTTTCTTTTGTGGCATGATTGACGAACCAGTGGTGAACCTGTCCGTCAGCTTGATGAAGCCAAACTGTGGTGTTGACCAGATAACCAGCTCCTCAGCAAAGCGCGACAAGTGCATGGCACAAATCGAGGCATGGGCCAGTGTTTCCAGCACAAAATCACGATCTGCCACACTGTCGAGCGAATTACGGGTGGCACGATCAAACCCCATGGCTTTCGCAGTCATGGACCTGTCTATGGGAAATGATGTGCCTGCAAGTGCTGCGGCACCAAGCGGGCTTTCATTGAGCCTCTTGCGGGCATCAGAAAAGCGCGACCGGTCGCGTGACAGCATTTCAACATAGGCCAGCAGGTGATGGCCGAATGTAACAGGTTGTGCCGTTTGTAAATGGGTGAAGCCAGGCATGACGGTATCGGCATGAGCCAGTGCCTTTTTAACCAATGCCTGCTGCAGGCCTTTTAGCTGGTCATCAAAATGATCAAGACAATCGCGAATATAGAGTTTGAAATCCGTTGCCACCTGATCATTGCGAGACCGGGCAGTGTGCAACCTTCCCGCTGCATCGCCGATCTGGTCGCGCAAGGCTGCTTCGATATTCATGTGAATATCTTCAAGTGCTGCCGAGAACGTGAAAGTGCCTTCATCGATCTGCCGGCCAATGGCTTTCAGCCCGCGCACGATATCACGGACATCTGATTTGGAAATGATGCCGCATTCGCCCAACATTGTTGCATGCGCAATCGAACCGGCGATATCTTGTGCGTGGAGGCGTTGATCAAAACTGATTGAAGCGTTGATCTTCTCCATGATCTCATCGGGGCCTGTTTTGAATCTGCCGCCCCACATCTTGTTTGCCATTTACGACCCGTCTATTACCCTTTGAGAATTATCCATTGTATGCGAGGCAGATAACCATGAGCGAAAACAATTCACCACAGCAAGCGCTTCGTCCGAAAAACCGGATGCTTGGTGTCGCTGTTTTTGCTTTTGCTGCACTCCTGCTTGGGGTGTACGCGATTGTGTGGCCCGATGGCAATGACCAGGTTGCCACCGATGCTGCTGCACCTTCCTCCACACAACCTGTCACGGCCGGGGCTGAAGAAGTTGCTCCGGTGCTTGGCAAGGCCTTGTCGACAGGAGCCATGGCTGCATTTGTCTTCAAGCCAGACAGGCCGCAAATTGATCTTGGGGAGTTCAAGGATGGAGATGGTAATGTTATTGACATCTCAAAATGGAAAGGCCGTGTGGCGCTTGTAAATCTGTGGGCTACCTGGTGCGGGCCTTGCCGGGCAGAGATGCCCCATCTCAATGAGTTGCAAAAACTTTTTGGAGGTGAGGATTTTGAAGTTGTTGCGCTGAGTGTGGACCTCAAGGGAGCCGAAGTTTCTTCTGCCTTTCTGAAAGATATAAAGGCTGATCATCTGGCGCTTTATATTGATCAGACCACCAAGGTGATGGGCCGTATTGGCGCATTTGGTTTGCCGATGACTGTTCTTGTTGACCGGCAGGGTCGTGAAGTCGGGCGGCTTGTTGGGCCCGCTGACTGGGCAGGCGCAGACGCCCAAAAAATCATCAAGGCGGCACTCGCTGAAAAACCTGGCACCTGATAACGATCTTGCAAGCAGGCTGTCCCCGCTTGTCCCGTGGTTGAGACCGGAAGTCTGCTAGTTTTGTTGAGACAACCAGGTTCGTGCATCTTCCAGGTTGCGCAACCGTCTCCAGCCAACGGGTGTTTCCACGCCGATTGAACCGTCCTCCAGGGTCATTGCCAAATGACCATCAAGGTCGAACTCGTCAATCGCCAGTGGCCAGCCGCGTGGATCGGAAACGTCCGGAACAATTGCTTCTGGAGTTTGTATCTGCGGTTGAAAATCGGGAATATCCTGATCAAAGTCACTGTCATTGTTGCTGGTGACATTTGTGGAAACGCGTTCTACCTCATCCAGATCCATGCCTGGCAGGTTCACAGGGTTCGCTTTTTCCGTGTCAAACGAAGGAATGTCATCAAGTGTTGTTTTGGTTGCGATTGCTTCATTGGATGTTGTCATCGCACTATTGCCATGTGCCAGAAGTCTGGCTGTGTTATTGGCGGTATCAACCATTGCCCTGGTCATGGTTGCATTGATGATGGAAAGCAGGCCAAGTGCGATGGTAACAGCACCTCCTGCCATTAACGGACCGCCAGCAGCCAGTCCAAAGTCACTTATGAACAAGGCATAAAGACCATATCCGACAAGGCCTATACCGCCTGCCACACACAGCCAGCCAAGTGCGCCAACCAGTTTGGCAATTCCGCTACCTGATGTCGTTTCCTCTGACATTTAAATGCACCCCCGCACCGTTTCCCTGACATTATTTGAGCACATAATTGACAGTTCGGCAAATCGTCATCTCGTAGGAACAGGAACTTCTCCGCGGTAGTCATAGAAACCACGATTTGTCTTGCGGCCCAGCCAGCCAGCCTCAACATATTTTACCAGCAGCGGGCATGGCCTGTACTTGCTGTCGGCAAGTCCGTCATAAAGCACCTGCATGATTGACAAGCACGTATCCAGCCCGATGAAATCAGCCAATTCCAGCGGTCCCATTGGATGATTTGCACCCAGTTTCATGGCCTTGTCGATTGCTTCAACCGACCCGACGCCTTCATACAGCGTATAGATGGCTTCGTTGATCATCGGCAGCAAAACGCGGTTTACGATAAAGGCAGGGAAGTCTTCAGCCACGGCAACTGACTTATCCAG
>JBAUGO010000323.1:0-3139 GCA_049679775.1 Anderseniella sp. | reverse complement strand
GCAAGGATGTTGCTTTTCTCATGCGAGCCTGACACCGCACTCATGACACATTAGTTAGTTGTCATGTAACCCATGGCGGGGCATGTTCGCGCCCAATTATTTAATGATCAGCCGAAACAAAGGATATTCTCATGTCAATTCTGAAAACCGTTCGCGCAGGCATAACTGGTGCCGCCCTTGTGGCGATGGCAATTGCTTCACCAGTACTGGCGCAGGAAGCAAAGGTGCTGGCAACGGTGGATTCGCATCAGATCACTGACAAGGATGTTGCCTTTACCAAGCAAAGCCTCGGTGAAGCGCTTCAGCAGGTTCCTGCCGATCAGCAGGATCAGTTTATCGTAAATCTTCTTATTGAATCTCATGTTTTGGCTGATGCAGCGCGCAAGGAAGGTCTTGCCGATACCGAGGAATACAAGCGCCAGATAGTGTGGCTCGAAGCACAGGCTCTACGTGAAGCATATGTGCGCAAGCGCACAGCTGAGCTTGTGAAGGATGCTGATGTCAAATCGCGTTATGATGAGGCCAAGGCACAAGTATCCGGCCAGAAGGAAATTCAGGCGAGCCACATTCTTTTGAAAACGGAAGAAGAAGCCAAAGCCGTGATAGCCGACCTTGATAAAGGCGGCGACTTTGCAGAGATTGCAAAAGAAAAATCCACTGGGCCATCGGGGCCTCGCGGTGGAGATCTGGGTTTCTTTGGCAAGGGACGCATGGTGCCTGAGTTTGAGCAAGCTGCCATGGCACTTGAAAAAGGCACCTACACCAAGGAACCCGTGAAAACCCAATTTGGTTTTCATGTCATCAAGAAGGTTGACGAGCGCGATCAACCGTTTCCTGAATTCAAAGATGTAGAAGAACGCATCCGCACCAGTTTGCAGGCTGAAAAACTCCAGGTTATCGTCAAGGAACTAAGGGACAAGGCCAAGGTTGAACTTATCAAGCCATAAGGACAGGATACTGTTCGGGAATTTTCAATCCATGCACTGAGTGCAATGCTGCGCTGCGATATAACATGTTGCGATGCAATAAAGTCGTCACGATATCTCTCTATAGATAAATGCGAAAGGTGCGAACCAAAGCGCCTTAGCCAATAAATGGAGAATATCATGGCAGTTACTGCACAACTTGAACAGTTTCCCTCGGTTTCCGGATCATCGACCTCTTCTGCGAAAGGTGCGTTTGCAAACCTTTTGGCCAGAATAACAATTGCTGCCGAGGCGCGGGCAATATTTCGGATGGAGCGCGAATTTGCGCACCTTCTCAGCGCACAGGATATGGTGCGTATAAAGCATGACTTTGCCAAGCGTAAGGCTGAGGCAGGTTTGTAAGGTCTTAATCCTTACCGCATCGAACCAATCTACCGGTTTTCAACAGTCAAGGCTGGGCAATTACTGTCCGGCCTTTTTTAGTGCTTGCTATGTGTGTATGAATAAGGTGGTGGTTGCCCAAGTTTCTCCGCAAATTAATCGCATGAGAAGAACCTGGAAAATTTACACCAACCCGATCGGTTCGGGTGGCAAGTGTTGGCGACGGGAATAGGGACGGTTGTGTTGAGAGGATCATTTTTGATGAAGTGCGTTGCGTGGGCGTTGCCTTTGCTGGTGATTGTCGGTGTCGCATCAAGTGCAAATGCTTCGACAGACATGGACGTATGCGTTGGACAAACAGCTGCAATCGAGCGTATTGGTGCTTGTAGCCGTGCAATTGAGTCTGGTCTCTCCGGCGATGAGTTAATCAAGGCACATACAGCTCGTGGCATTGCCTACGGCCGTGTAGGTCAGATTGATAGTGGCCTTGAGGACCTTGGAGTTGCCATCAAGGCTGCACCAGACAGGCCAGGGCTATGGATTGCCCGTGCACGGCTTCATTTCAACAAGGGTGAGCATGATCCTGCGATGCTGGATTTGGCTGAAGCGATCAAGCTGGACGCGAAAAACGCCTTGCCGGTCAATCTGATGGGCCAGAATCATTTCATGCTGGGCAATTACGACATTGCGTTAAAGTTCTTCGATCAGGCCATTGCGATGGACCCCAACGATTACAATGCCTTTGTCAATCGTGCGACAACCTATTATCGCACAAACAAGCTGCCTGATGCCCTTCGCGATGTTAATGCGGCTTACCTGATCCTGCCTCCAGGCGACAGTCGCGCACGTGGCCTTGTGGAACTGAAACGCGCTATAGAATCAGCGTATGCGTCACAGCAGGGTGCCCAACCTGCCGCGAGCCAGTGAAGTACACGTGCCGACTTCTGGCGAAACCCATCCTGACTTTTGCGCAACGCCTGACGCACTTGCCACTTATGGTTGGGCCTGTTTGAACTCGGCCGTTAGCGACAGGCGCTCAGGCTTTCGCACCATCTCCATTGCCAATCTTGACCTGAATAATGCACCTGATGTCCGCACAGTCGTGTTGCGTGATGTTGATCTTGTAAATCGCATGATCCGGTTTCATACAGATCGCCGAGCCTCCAAGGTTCAAGCTCTCTTGAAGGCGCCATCCGTGATGGTTCTTGGCTACGCACCTGAACTCAAACTGCAAATCCGAATGAGCGGGGTGGCAAACGTTATCACTGAAGGTCCTGTCTGGATTGAAGCCTGGCAAAGCAGTCAACATCAGTCACGTGCCTGCTATTCGGTTGCAGGGGCTCCCGGTAGCGACATAACCAACCCATCTGATTATGATATCAGCAGTGATTTTGATCATGAGCTTGCCAGCCAGAATTTCTGCGCAGTCCAGGTCCAGATATCCTCAATGGATGCGCTGTATCTGGACCGGGTGGGGCATCGCCGGATGAAGGCGGATTACAGTAAAACATCTGCAATTCCCGCCTACACCTGGGTGATACCTTAAGCCTAGCCGCCGATCCTTCCACCACCTTTTTTGGTGACAGCTACAACTGAAGGTCTGGGTGGCATGCCATCCATAAAGTCTGGCCAACGGGTTGCGGGGTCTTCGAATGTGGAAGCGCGCTCAAATCCTGGAAAGTTCTTTGTGCCATCTGTGCCAGGGTGTTGAACGGCCAGAAAAACGGTTTCTGAATCAGGCGTGAAGCAGGGACCGCACATTTCCGCGCCTATTGGCACCTGGAAGAAAAGCTTGGAGGTGCCACGGGCATCGCCTTCGGTATCAACTGCAA
>JBAUGO010000322.1:0-3833 GCA_049679775.1 Anderseniella sp. | reverse complement strand
TTGACGGCCGAGGCCGAGAGCGTGTCGGCCCATGGTCACCGCTCGTTCAACCGCACCAACGTCTATTTCACCGCCGATGATCCATCCTTGCCGGATGATCATCCACGGCGGCAATTCTTTGATCGTTCCAACAGCTTCATTCCGGCTGACAACTTTCCCAAGGCCGGGCCGCTTCGCTGCGTGCACAACTTTCCAGCCTTTGATCCGTTCATCCGCGACTGCCTGCAGGAGGAAAAGTTCTTCCGCTATGCTGATCCGCTGGCTGATGTCATCGTCAACATGGCGGAGGAGGGCAACGGCTTTCCCTGGCACTTCGACACCAACAATTTCACCGTCACCATTGCCTTGCAGAATGCCGAAGGCGGTGGCGAGTTTGAATATGCGCCAATGATCCGCCAGGGTGGTGAGAACTTTGAAGAAGTGTCTGCCGTATTGAACGGCACGTCTGACAAGGTCAAGACACTGCGACTGGAGCCGGGTGACCTGCAATTGTTTCGCGGGCGTTATTCGCTGCACCGGGTGGCACCGCTGAAAGGTGCGCGGCCACGCTATGTTGCGATTATTTCCTATGTTGAAGAGCCCGGCATGGTGGCAACGCCTGAACGCTGCAAGCAGCTTTATGGCCGTGTCCTGCCAATCCATTATGAACGCGCCGGCCAACGGGCGGATGCCTATCTGGATTAGGGTCACAAAGACCTGATGCATCAATGCCTGCACGTCCATGACTGTTGTGGCGTGTTACCATTCCGTTAGCGATTATTGGATAGAGTTTAGTCTCTTGAGGCCATGGAGAGGGCAATCATGAGAACCAAACTGTACGCACTTGGTGGAGCGGCCGTCATTCTTGGGGGGCTGGCCATGCATTATATCAGCGGGGCAAACAGTCCCATCGCTGACGGGATATCGAAGTCGAGCTTTGACTATTCCGCCCTGCAAGAGCCTGAGCAAATGGAGCTTCTGGAAAAAGAAGGCCGCATGTTGCAAGAGGTGGTCAAAACCAATCTGATTGAGAGCAATGCGTTTGGCGTATCGATGAGCATGGCTCGGATAAGGTTTGATACAAAATCTCGAACCATCAATTTCGAGGTCGTTGCCAAAGGGTCTCTGGGCAATAATTCCAAAACGCGCAAGGCTGATGGCGAGTTCATGGCGGCGGCGTGCGAACGCATCACGGCAGGTAACATTGGCCAGTCTGATGTGAAGCTGGCTATCGAATTTATCGATTATGTGAACAGAAACCAGATCAAGAAAATGTTCGTTTCGGCTGACGCATGTGAGCGTTATTCAAAGGCCTGATCCAATTCAATCCTCGTAATGCCAGGTGGTGGACACGTAGTCCTCGTCCTTTTGTCCTGCACGTTCAAATTTCAGAAAATCCCAGTAGCCGCAGGTGTTGCCCGGAAAATCGCGGCAGGTGGATGGGCGTGCATCATAGATTGTGCAATTGCGCGCGTCTGTGTCGAAAAACTGGCATATGCGGGCAAAGTGTTCATCATCCTTGCGGTTCATGATGCGTTTGTAGCCGTGATCTGAATGGAAATACCTTGCCTCTGCCGCTTCCAGCGTAAGCGAAAAATGCCGCGCAATACGTTGAGCGTCGCGTTTGGTAACCGTGATCACGGGGTATGAACAACAATAGCCCGGGCACTTTGTGCAATCGTATTTAGGTTTCGTCATGTGGCTGATGCTCTCAGCTTTTCATACACAGTGTTGGTTTTCCTGATTTCGGTGATCAGCCATTGCCGCAGCGCAAGACCTGCCGCGCTCAGCTTCAGGCCTTTGCCCCAAACCAGCCAATAGCCTTCACCTTCCTCGTTGTCGATGTCAAAGGGCTTGACGAGCTTGCCGGATACAAGTGCGTCAGTTGCGATGAGCTGGTCAGCCAGAGCAAATCCCTGGCCAGCTTCTGCGGCCTGAATGGCAAGGTAATTCTGAAACAGGGGACCATGCCAGGCAAGGTCAGGGTCTTTTACCTTTGCAACCTGAAGCCAGTCCGCCCACCATTGCCGTGAATTTTCGTGCAGCAAGGTATAGTCCTTCAGGCTCTCGGGTTTAACCGGCTTGTGGTCCTTGATGAGGTCCGGTGCGCACACGGGAAACACTTTCGCCTTGCACAGCAGTTCAGCCTCAACATCAGGCCAGGTGCCTGCACCATAGCGAACCGCAATATCATCTTCACCTTTGTAAAAGTCTGAAATGTATTCGCCTGGGCTTACATCCAGCTCGATATCGGGGTATGCAGCGTTGAACTTGCCAAGTCGCGGCACCAGAAAGCGCGAGGCAAATGCTCCATCAGGGGCTACGGTGAGATGCCTGCTGTCACCTTCAATCATGGCATCGCGTGTCGCTTCGGCGATTGCATCGAATATTGGCGTGAGGCGTGCTGCGTATTTCCTGCCGGCATCGGTCAACACCACACCGCGTCCGGTTCGGACAAATAGGGGGGTGCCCAGCCAATCCTCAAGTTCTCGCACGTGGCGGGAAATGGCAGCGTGGGTCACAAACAATTCGTCAGCAGCCTTGGTAAAGCTTTGTGATCTTCCTGCAGCTTCAAATGCCCGAAGCTGGTTCATCAATGGCAGTCTGCGTCTCATGGTATGTGTCTTTATGAAGGTATTGTTACATTAGTTGACCAATAATATGTGATATTTTCTTACATGTCAGGTCAAATCTTGCCGTTTGTGCAAGTGCGTAATGTTCGCCATATTGAGCACATCAGAAAAGGCCAACCCAAACAAAGGAGACAGGTTATGAGCTGGATTTTTGAAGCGTATGCAAACGTTTACGGTGCTGCCCTGATGGGTGTAGGTGGTCGTAGTGGTCATGCTGCATCTGCGAAGGCGCAGGCAGAAGGTTGCCGCACAGCGTCTTATCTCGGTTCATTCCGCTAAGACGACAATACAATACATTTTCTTGAAAGCGCTCGTGACCTGAAAACATCAGGTGGCGGGCGCTTCTGCTATGACGGATATTTCCACAAGCCAATCAGGGTTGGCCAGACCGGAAATAATCAGCAGGGTTGATGCTGCTTCGTGGCCAGCAAGCATCTGGTCGCGAACCTCTCGATATATGGGAGTGCCGGAGGCTTGCGTGATGTAGACCGTCATTTCTATGATGTCTTCAGGTCCCGCGCCCTGGCTGGCCAGAATCGCCAGAACATTCTTCCAGCAGTTCTCATGTTGGCCGCGTTCGGTATCTGCCAGTTTACCAGTGGCATCGACGCCCACCTGGCCTGAGACAAAGATAAGGTCCTTACCAGCCCCAACACGCATCGCCTGTGCATACCTGGAAAATGGAGCAGGGGCTTTATCTGTATAGATCCTGGCTGGCATGGCAGAACTCCGTTGATTTGACTCGGGATGAAGAATGAGTATATTAAGAACAAAAATAGAACATTAGCATTGTGGACAAGCAAGGGTGCAGGCTGGCAGTTGCAAACTGAAAAGTCTAGTGTGCGCGTTTGAACAGGGATTTGGGAGTAAATTGATGGCAGGCTCATTGAACAAGGTGATGTTGATCGGCAATCTGGGAGCTGATCCTGAGATACGTCGGACCCAGGATGGGCGCCCAATTGCCAATATCAGGATTGCAACCACTGAAACATGGCGAGACCGCAATTCTGGTGAGCGCAAGGAAAAAACCGAATGGCATACGGTGGTCATTTTTTCCGAAGGCTTGTGCAAGGTTGTCGAGCAATATGTAAAAAAGGGATCAAAGGTTTACATTGAAGGCCAGCTCCAGACCCGCAAGTGGCAGGACAAGGACGGCAATGACCGCTATTCCACAGAAGTCGTAATCCAAAATTATGGCGGTACACTTGTCATGCTGGATGG
>JBAUGO010000321.1:0-2120 GCA_049679775.1 Anderseniella sp. | reverse complement strand
GTCGTCGCAATGATTGTGTTTATATCGCATGATAAGATCTCTTCCATCACCTCGGCTGGCGTTTTCCAGCCAAGCATTTTGCGAGGTCGATTGTTCAGCGTGTGAGCGACTGCGGCTAGTTTATCTCGATGGTGCTGGCTGAGGTCTGTGCCCTTCGGGAAGTACTGACGTAAGAGGTGGTCGCGGAATTTCGGACCAGTCGTTAAGGTGGATCAACTTTTGAAAGAAGTGATCCCAAATGACGAAACGAAAGAACCATTCGCCCGATTTCAAGGCCAAGGTTGCGCTTGAAGCAATCCGCGAGGAGATGTCGATGGCGGAGCTGTCCAAGAAATATGGCGTTCACCCGACCCAAATCGGCACGTGGAAGCGTGCAGCGATAGAGAACATGGCGACGGCATTTACGCGCAGAGGTGCGGCTCCAGAACAGGTGAGCGCGGCTGACGTCGATAAGCTGCATTCCAAGATTGGCCAGCTTGTGGTGGAGCGGGATTTTTTGGCAGATGCCTCGCACCAGTTGCTCGGGACGCGAGGCAAAAAATGGTGAGCAAGCATCATAAGCTTAGCATGCGTCGGCAGTGCGCCTTGCTGACGTTAACGCGATCCAATTTGTACTACGAACCGAAGGGCGAGAGCGCCGAGAACCTGCGATTTATGGCGATCATTGATAAGCAGTTTCTGGATACACCCTGGTACGGGTCGCGCCAAATGGCACGTCATATGAAGCGCAATAATCATCAATGTGGTCGTCACCGGGTCCGTCGGTTGATGCGCCTCATGCGATTGGTCCCGATTTATCAGGAGCCCAACACGAGCAAGAAACATCCGCGGCACAAAATCTGGCCCTATCTGCTGCGGAACGTGGTGATTGATCGGCCCAACCAGGTTTGGTGCGCAGATATCACTTATATTCCGATGCGGCGTGGCTTCCTGTATCTCGTGGCGATCATGGACTGGTTCAGCCGCAAAGTTTTGGCCTGGCGGCTCTCTAACAGCATGGATGCCGCGTTCTGCGTTGAAGCTGTAAAAGAGGCATTGGCAAAACATGGCACGCCGGACATCTTCAACACCGACCAAGGATCACAGTTCACCAGCGGTGATTGGATCGACGTGCTGACCGATGCGAAGATCAAGATCAGCATGGATGGCAAAGGCGCATGGCGCGACAATCGGATGATTGAGCGCCTTTGGCGGTCCCTCAAGTACGAATGCGTCTATCTGCACGCCTTTGAGACAGGCTCAGAAATGCGGGCGGGGATCAGCAAATGGCTGACTTATTACAACGCCGAACGACCGCACTCCACACACGGTATATTGACCCCCGATGAGGCTTATGCCAGCAAAACAGAACCAATGAGATTAGCAGCCTAAATGAAACTCTGATCCATCTTAACAAGGCTGCAAACTGGTCGAAAAACTAGGACCACCTCTCCTCAAACGGTAGATGAAATTGCAGCGGAACATTGCAAAGCGTTCTTGGAGCATCGTGGCGGATTGATCCGATTTAGTGCAGTCGGCTATGAAGGCGTTCAGGCATGCCAGTGTTATGTCCCCGGCCTCGAAAGGTTTCACCTCATCCGCTCTGGTAACCCAGTGGCACCTATGAGAATATTTGAAGATGCATGAAATTAAACGTCTAACGCCGCATATTGTTGCGGTTGGCCTGCTTCCATTTTTCCTGGTGATAGCTTTTGTCCTCTTAGGACAAGTCCTGCTACTCGTTCCGCCATATCTCGTTGGAAGTACCATCGATAACTTGGGAGGATCCTCTCAGTCCGGTGTCTATTTCAGCTTGTCCCTTATTCTGATCTTCGGTCTGGTTCGCGCTTTATTGACACCGATACAGGCTAGGTTCATTACTGGGTTTGTCCAACGTGTTACATTGAACTTTTCTATAGAGAGTACTGAAGTTGTTTTTGGAAAGAACTATGATCTGTTCAAGTCCAGCAATGTTGGTGGTGTACTAAAGCGTTCCGAACGAGGCATCGAAGGCTTTGAGAGCTTCTTAGGCTTTCTGCTCGTGCTCGCGATCCCAGCCTCGCTGTCCCTGCTCCTGATCGCAAGCTACCTCACCTATCTGAGCGGTCCTGTCGTCTTGTTGAGTCTTGCAGTCGCAGCGC
>JBAUGO010000320.1:0-4092 GCA_049679775.1 Anderseniella sp. | reverse complement strand
GGGTTGTGCCGCGCAGCGCGGCGACGGGGTCTATCGGTTGCTCCGTTCAAACCGCAAAACATGTCGAATAATGCCGCCGTCACCTCTGACGGTGGCGAAATCGGTCGCGCTCAGGCGCTCCAGGCGTTGGCCTGTGGTATCGCCTTGCACACAGACATGAACCCTGTTCTGCTGAAGCCTGAAACGGATGTGGGGGCACAGGTCATCGTGCAGGGTAAAAGACTGACAACAGCCAAAGCACGTGAGTATTTCAGCCTGAAACCGCATTTGCTGGAAAAGGTTTTGGAGAGCTATAATCGCCTCAAGAGCTCGCATGATCTGGTGATCGTCGAAGGTGCGGGCAGCCCGGCGGAGGTTAACCTGCGCCAAGGCGACATTGCAAATATGGGCTTTGCCCGAGCAGCAGACGTGCCGGTTATTCTTGCCGGAGACATTGATCGCGGCGGGGTTATCGCCCAGATAGTCGGTACACAGGTCATTCTGGAAGCAGAGGATGAAGCTCTTGTTGAAGGCTTTCTGATCAACAAGTTTCGCGGCGATCCCAGCCTGTTTGACGATGGTTATGCCCTGATCAAAGAGCGCACCCGCTGGCGCGGCTTCGGGGTTGTTCCCTGGTTTCCTGAAGCCTGGAAACTGCCTGCAGAAGACGCACTGGACGTGAGCGCACCACAACGAGACGGCGAATTGCATGTGGTGTGTCTGTGCTTGTCACGCATGGCTAATTTCGATGACCTTGACCCGCTGGCACAGGAGGCGAACGTCAAGCTGACCATGTTGCGCGGGGGCCAGGCTATCCCGGGGGATGCCCATTTGGTGATAGTGCCTGGCTCAAAATCGACCCGTGGGGATCTGGCCTATTTGCGTGCACAAGGTTGGGACGTGGATATTGCTGCCCATGTCCGGCGTGGTGGGCTTGTTTTGGGGATTTGTGGTGGCTACCAGATGTTGGGTCGCAGCATAGCTGATCCCAGCGGTATTGAAGGTGCAGCCGGCACTGATGACGGGCTTGGGTTGCTGGATGTGCATACAATCATGACCGAGACCAAGCGCCTGACACAAACCACGGCCACCCATGTTGCCACGGGCCAGACTTTTCAAGGCTACGAAATCCACATTGGCGACACGACCGGAGCGGACCGCGTTCGCCCCTTCGCAACCGTTCAGGACAAAGCCGAGGGCGCTGTCAGTGGTGATGGTCGCATCATGGGCAGCTATCTGCATGGCATGTTCACTGATGATGGCTTCCGGGCAGCTTTTCTGTCTCGCTTCAATGTAAAGTCCCAGACGCAATATGGCGCGGGTATCGAGACAACACTCGACTCGCTGGCTGATCATCTGGAATTACATCTGGATGTGTCGGGCTTGCTTGAAATCGCACGTTGATGCGGGCTTAGCTGTCCATCAAAGCTCTTTCAAGCTGAGCCCATCCTGTTTCGGTGCCGGGAAGTCCAAGCCGCAACCAATTTTCAGAATAGGGAAAGATACGCGACCAGACGTGATTTCGTGCCAGTTTTTCCTGTGCTTGAACAGCGTTTGGTGTGTCATAAGTGCGAAAAAGGGCCGTTCCACCCACCAGAGTCCAGCCTGATTTGTGAGCCAACTCGTCAAGGCGCTGTGCTTCCTTGTGCAGCCGATCGCGGGTTTCTTTTTGCCAATTGGTATCTGCCAGCGCTCGCTGACCGATAGCGATAGCTTGGCCGCTGACCGCCCAGGGACCTGCGAGATTACGCAGACAATCTGCAAAGTGGGAGCCGGTCAGGGCAAACCCGAGCCGAAGTCCGGCGAGGCCATAGAATTTTCCAAATGAACGCAGCACAATGATTTTTTGTTCATTGATGTCGATAAAGGGAGCCAGTGATATTCCTGCCTCAGTATCAGCAAAGCTCTCATCCACCACCAGCAACCCGACATGTTCGCGAAGATCAAGCAGCTCTTCTGGTCGCCAATGGCGGCCGTCTGGATTGTTTGGATTGACCACCGTGACAAGATCGGCTCCCACGCCTTCGGACGGGTGACCAATTACCGTCACTCGCCAGCCTTGAGCCCGCAAAGCCGCTGCATGTTCGTTATAGGTCGGACCAATAATACAGGCGTGTCCTGGCTGTCTTAGCCGCGGAACAAGCTGGATTGCTGCCTGCGCTCCCGCCAGGGCGACGACATTTGCTGATGTATTGTAATTCCGAGCGGCCGCGGTTTCCAGGGTTTGCCTGTCGGTGCTTGTAGGCAAGGCAGACCAAGCACGCATCGGTATATCTGGAACAGGATAAGGGCGCGAGTTGATGCCCGTTGACAGGTCAAGCCAGTCGCCCGTCCCATATTTCTGGATTGCCCGATCCAGATCACCGCCATGATCGCGCATTCCCGTTACACCTGTATCCACAATCCAATTGCCAGCAATATCATCATTGCCCCCATCGTGCGGCGATATATCTGCAAGCCTTTTAGCAAATCCTTTTCACCAGGGTCCGGTGCATTTTCATTGAGCCAGGGCTCCTTTGCAACCCGGTCACCATAAATGCGCGGCCCTGACAGTCGCACGTACAGCGCGCCTGCCATTGCACCTTCCGGCCAGCCTGCATTGGGTGAGCGATGTTTGCCGGCATCGCGCCACATAATCCTGGCCGCACGAACGGGATACCCGGACATGATCGCAAACAAGAGCCCTGTCAGCCGGGCAGGGATCAGATTGACCAGATCGTCCAGCCGTGCCGCCAGCTTGCCAAACTGCTCATAGCGGTCGTTGCGATGTCCAATCATTGAATCCAGTGTGTTGAGTGCCTTGTAGGCAGCTATACCCGGCAGACCTGCCACGACACCCCAGAACACAGGTGCAATGATCCCGTCTGATGTGTTTTCGGCCAGGCTTTCAAGGGCACTGCGGGCAATTCCCCCCTCATCCAGTACACTCGGATCGCGCCCAACAATCATCGACACAGCGTGTTTTGCCTGTTCCAGATCGCCTGTGGCCAGTGGTTTGTGTACCGCCAACACATGATCGTGCATCGATCGCAATGCCACCAATGGCCAGGCCAGCACTCCACCAATAATTATGCCTGTCCAACCATGCGGCAAAGAAGCTTGCACCAAAGCGGCCAACCCCAGGACCAGGACAAGAATAAAGCTGGTTGTGACAATACCGGCACGAAAACGCTGTTGTTGTGTTCCTTTGTTGAAGCGGGCTTCCATTGCGCTGATCAGCCGACCGATCCATGTCACGGGATGGCCAATGCGGATATAAAGCCGGTCAGGCCAACCGATGACTATATCGAGTGCGCAAGCAACAAGCATCATCAAGGCGAAACTCATGACAGGTGTCCTTGTGTTGTAAACCGCAACACATGATCGAACCCGTTATTGCGCAAGACGTCTTCGGCCAGTGACGGAGCTGTGCCGGGCGTGAATATCAGGCCACGCGCCGAACCGGTATGGGCACGCAGGTATCCCAGTGCGCCAAGGTCTTTGGCAAGTTGTTCACTCGGGTCGATTGCAGGTCCGCGCAAGGCCTGGCATCTATGGGCTGATATGCTGGCGATATCTGCAAGCTCTTGTAAGGTTATTTTGGCCTGCAAGGACTGTACGAGATCCGAGATATCCGCAAAGCAGTCATCTTGTGGCAGCGTAACCATCGACGGCCCCCAGAAGCCGCCAACAATTTCCGCTGCCGGCAAGGGTGGCAAGTGTTGGAGGATACGCCCTTCGCGTGACGCCCATAGCACGCGGTCAGGGTTAGGCAACATCAAGGGGTCGCTGGCACCTTCCACAGCAAGGCAAGCCTGCACCAGGTCTTCGGTGTCACAATTGGCTGCTTTTGCCAGTGCAACAAGGGTTGCAGTGGATGATCCAGCTCCACCGCCTGGTGGCATGTTTGCACTCATGCGGTAGATGCCAATTCGCCCATCAATGCGATCCAGAAAGCTGCGCGCCTGGTGCAATGAAACAACCTCAGGTGATTGCAGCAGTTCAAGTGGTCCATCACTCATAAACTCTGCCTCGACAGTGAGGTCATGACAAGGAACCGTCACAAGCGCCACAGGGCCTTCCGGGCCAAACCGCCCCTGGACCCATTCCCCAAAATGACCAGAGACTCGAACC
>JBAUGO010000319.1:0-3708 GCA_049679775.1 Anderseniella sp. | reverse complement strand
GCCCTAATGTTATGCAAGGGTATTTCAAAAACAGGGAAGCGACTGTCGCAGCACTTACCTCCGAAGGTTGGTTGAGAACTGGCGATCTTGGCCGCATTGATGCGGATGGATATGTTTTTGTAACCGGCCGCTTGAAAGAACTGATCATCAAGGGCGGTGAAAACATTGCACCTCGCGAAATTGACGAAGCGCTTTATTCCCATCCAGATGTGATTGAAGCGGCAGCATTTGCACGCCCCTGTACGACCTATGGTGAACGTGTGGAAGCGGCGGTTAAGCTAGGTGAAGGCTCAAAGGCCACCCCACAAATGCTGTTGCAGCTTTGTGAAAGCAAATTGGGCAAGTTCAAGTCGCCAGACATCATTCACATAATGGGCGATCTGCCAAAAGGTCCATCGGGTAAAATTCAGCGTCTTCGTTTGGCGGAGATGACGAAACAATGATCTGGAAGGGTCATTAAGAAATGCCTTGAGCAATAAAAAATGCTTCGAGGTAAAGTGTTTAACAAAGGGAGGAAACCATGAAAACACTACTTAAAATGACAGCAACAAGCGCAGCATTTCTTGCTGCGGTAATGACCACTACTGTGGCAAATGCCCAAAGTTATCCCGAGCGTCCGATCGAATTGATTGTGACCTTCGGACCAGGCGGTGGCGCAGATACAATGGGTCGTACAATGGCGCAACTGATTGAGGGCCCGCTTGGAGTTTCGGTGCCAGTGTCCAATGTAGGCGGTGCTTCTGGCAATGCCGGACTGGCTCAGCTTAAAACCAATGCAGCTGACGGCTACACCATGGCTACCCTGATTTCCCTTACAGTTGCCTCGTGGGCATCTGAAATTGGTGACAACAAGCCAGAAGACTTTCAGGTGATTTCTGTGGTGCAACAGTCACCTTCGTTCTTGTTTGTACCTTCCAGCGGGCCGCATAAAACTGCCCAGGAATTGTACGACTTTGCAAAGGCCAATCCAGGCAAGATAACAGTTGCAACATCAGGCTATGGAACCCAGGACGATGTGACCCTCAAACTGTTGGCAAAAGCTGGTATCCAGATGGAAAACGTACCATTTTCCAAGCCTGCGGAGCGCTACGCTTCACCTATCGGTGGCCATACAGCAGCCATCTATGAAGAGCCAGGCGATGTCGCGCAGTTCATTAAAGCAGGCCAATTGACACCACTGGTTGTGTTTGCTGCCGAGCGCCATTCTGAGTTTCCTGATGTGCCAACCTCGAAAGAACTGGGCATCGACATTTCAGGCCTTGATAACTACCGCACGATTGCCGTGAAAGCAGGCACTCCCGCTGATGTGGTTGCCAAACTGGAAGCAGCTGTTGCAACTGCTACTGCATCAGATGAGTGGAAGGCTTTCTGCACCAAGACTTACTCTTGCATCACGCCTGTGACCGGCGATGCTGCTCAGGCAATGATCAAGGACTTCAAGGAACTCATTGCCGCTCAGCTTGCAAAGTAATTGCGCGAAAATGAATACGAAGATTGATGACAATACGTCACTATCCGGAGGGCGAAAGCCTTCCGGATTAACAGGGTATCTTCCGACATTGTTGCCGTTGTTCCTTTTGGCGGCGACAATGATTTTGCCGTATTTTCTGTTTTCCAAGGTCCACAAAGGCGACATCATCGGATTGGGGCCGGCTGTCTGGCCTCATGGCATGCTATGGGGCATTGGATTATTTTCAGTTCTGTGGATTGCGCGCGACTTTTGGGCAAGATCAACCCCCGAGCGCAAGCCAACATTGAGTGCACCGATCGAGGATGTTCCCTATGATTTTCGCAAGTCTGCAATCGGTTTGGTCCTCATCGTGATTTACGGATGGCTTTTGCCAAATACAGGATTTGCGCTGACTACATCTACCTTCATTGCAATCTGGTGTTATCTCGGTTCGATGCGGAATTGGAAGATTGTCTTGCCGGTCTCGATCCTTGGTACGATTGCGCTGCTCTGGCTTTTCATGGGGTTGGCCCTCATGCCGCTGCCAAGGGGCATGGGTATCTTTGAAGGTTTCAGCATCGGTTTGCTAAAAGCCATTGGAATTTATTGATCAAGGATTGTTAAATGGACACGCTCAATTTATTAGGCGGCGGGTTTCTCGCGGCATTTGAATTTTGGCCATTCATGACGATTGTCATTGGCCTTCTTGTGGGCGTGATTGCGGGCGCCTTGCCAGGAATTTCTTTTGTGAATGCCATGGCAATGGCCTTGCCTTTTACTTATGTGATGCAGCCCACCCAATCCATGCTTTTCTTGGGCGGTATCTATGTCGGCGGTGTGTTTGGTGGCTCTATATCCGCCATAATGATCAATGTTCCTGGCACACCTGCCTCTCTTCCGGCGACCTGGGATGGCTATCCCATGACCAAACGCGGCGAAGTAAAACGAGCTCTCGCGATAGCCGTCACGGCATCTGCAACCGGTGGTTTGGTCAGTGCACTGGTTCTGTCATTTCTGTCTGCTCCCTTTGCAACATTTGCTCTCAAATTTTCGCAACCAGAATTTTTTGCAGCCACTATTTTGGGACTGTTCAGCGTCATCGCCATTGCAAAAGACCAACCAATTGTAACGATGGTGTCGTTGCTGATTGGTATTCTTATCGGCACTGTTGGTATTGACCCGCTTTACGGCCAGCCGCGATTTTCTTTCGGAATTTCAGAAATGGAAAGCGGCATACAATTCGTCGTTGTAATGATTGGCCTGTTTGCCATTGGTGAAGTTGTGGACCTTTTGGCGACAAACAGGGATTTGCGCCCCAAAAAGGTGGACGGGAAAGCCGTCAATGCCACTTTCAAGGATTTGTGGGGCGTGAAAGGTGCTATTTCGCGTGGCACGGCAATTGGCTGCATGATCGGCATGATACCAGGAGCTGGTGCAACACCAGGCGCTGTCATCGCCTACGGCATTGAAAAGCAGATTTCAAAAAACGGCAATAAATTCGGCACCGGCATGGATGATGGATTGGCGGCTCCCGAGGCTGCCAAAAATGCCACAACCGGTGCGGCAATGGTGCCCTTGCTGACCCTCGGTATTCCTGGAAGCGCTGCAACTGCTATCATGCTGGCGGCCATGATGTTGCATGGCGTTAATCCCGGGCCACTTTTGTTTATCATGGACCCAAGCATGGTTTACACGATTTTCGCCGCAATGATTACAGCCAACATCCTCATGATCGGCGCAGGTATTGGTGTGGCACAATTGTTCTCAACTCTAATGAGGACCCCACCCTCAATCCTTGCAGCATTTATTGTTGTCTTGAGTGTGGTTGGTGCTTATGGCGTTCGAAACAATATTTTTGATGTCTATGTTTGCCTTGCATTCGGTGTTCTTGGCTGGGGAATGAAAAGAATTGGTTTCCCGTCCGCACCATTGGTATTGGGTGTCATTTTGGGTCCGCTTGCCGAGCGTTATTTCCTGACGGCGATGGCAAGCTCTCATCAGGATTGGACGGTGTTTTTCACCCGGCCAATAAGTGCAACCATACTCGGTCTCGCGCTGGTTTTTGTTCTTTGGTCACTGGCACCGGGAATAAAGAGAGTGCTGAAGCGGTAAGCATAGTCAGTGCACATTTGTAATATGGATCCAGGTTGACAACCTCGAGATTTCAATGTGGACATATTTTCTGAATCGCAGACTTCATCATTTTCACATGTCAGCGCTCCTAAAACGTGATGTAGATACATTTTTCGAGAATTTTG
>JBAUGO010000318.1:0-4320 GCA_049679775.1 Anderseniella sp. | reverse complement strand
GCGGACAGGATGAGCTTGTATTCGACGGGGCTTCATTCGTGCTCAATTCAGACCGCTCATTAGCCGCACAGATGCCCGAATTCGAGGAAGCCACCTTGCTGACCAAGTGGACCCGCAGTGGCGATGGCTGGGTATGCGCAAAAACCAGCACCGCCCGCCAGCTCCTCGGTTATGAGGAAATCTGGCATGCGTGCGTGCTTGGTACGCGCGATTACGTTCAGAAGAATCGTTTTGACAGTGTCGTTCTGGGCATGTCAGGCGGTATAGATTCTGCTGTTGTCGCGGCTATCGCCACAGACGCCCTGGGGCCTGACAAGGTGCACTGTGTCATGTTGCCTTATGACTATACCTCATCAGACAGTCTGGAAGATGCCGAATCCTGTGCCAAAGCGCTTGGCGTGCGGTATGACAATGTGCCGATTTCAGCACCTGTTACCGGGTTTCTGGATGCATTGGCACCCATGTTTGAAGGCACCACAGAAGGCGTTACGGAGGAAAATATCCAGTCACGCACACGCGGTGCTATTTTGATGGCGATCTCCAACAAGTTCGGCTCGATGGTTTTGACAACCGGCAACAAGTCAGAAATGTCGGTTGGTTATGCAACGCTTTATGGCGACATGAACGGTGGGTTCAATCCGATCAAGGATGTGTACAAGACGGATGTCTATGCGCTTGCAAGCTGGCGCAACCAGTCAGATGCAATGGGACTGCTCGGTCCGGCTGGCAGGGTCATCCCGGAACGCATCATCATCAAGGCCCCTTCAGCCGAGTTGCGCCCCAACCAGACAGATCAGGATTCATTACCGGACTATGATGTGCTGGACGATATTCTTGATGGGCTTGTTGAAGGAGAAACTTCACTGGCGGAACTTGTGGCCAAGGGCCATGACAAGGCAACGGTAGAGCGGATCCAGCACCTACTCTACATTGCAGAATACAAGCGCCGACAAGCGGCACCGGGTGTGAAACTCACAAGGCGCTCGTTTGGCAAGGAACGCCGTTACCCCATCACCAACGGCTTCAGGGACAAGGCATAAACTGCATGACCACCACAGTCCGCTTCGCACCTTCCCCCACCGGCCGCATTCACATTGGAAATGCCCGCACTGCCATTCTCAACTGGTTGTTTGCACACCGGACCAATGGTCGGTTCATCCTGCGCTATGACGACACCGATCTTGAACGCTCCACAAGAGAGTTTGCCGATGGTATTGCCGCAGACCTTGACTGGCTTGGGCTGACACCGGATGCCGTTTACCGCCAGTCAGAGCGGTTTGCGATCTATGACGCGGCAGTTGAAAAGCTGAAAGCCGATGGTCGGTTGTATGCGTGTTATGAAACGGCTGAAGAGCTGGACTATAAACGCAAGCGCCAGCTGGCACGCCATCAGCCCCCTGTTTATGACCGGGCTGGACTGACCCTGTCAGATGAAGCGCGAAAAGCGTTTGAGGCAGAGGGGCGCAAACCCCACTGGCGCTTCAAGCTGGACCAGCGCGATGTGCACTGGAACGATCTGGTTCGAGGTGACACACACATTGACACACACTCATTATCCGATCCTGTGCTGATCCGGGAAGACGGTAGCTATCTCTATACGTTGCCATCTGTCGTGGACGATATAGATATGGGGATTACCCATGTCATTCGCGGTGAAGACCACGTCACTAATGCTGCTGTCCAGATCGAGATTTTCGAGGCGCTGGCCGGCAAGGCACCAGAGTTTGCACATCACTCGCTCCTGATTGGCGCTGATGGAAAAGGGCTGTCAAAGCGCATTGGTTCACTGTCCATCTCCGCCATGCGTGACGAAGGGCTGGAGGCCATGGCTGTTGTCAGTCATGGTGCGTTGATCGGCACCTCCGAGGCGATTGAACCTCACACCAGCATGGATACGCTGCTGAAGGGCTTTGACCTTTCCAAGCTGTCACGTGCACCGGGACGGTTCGACATGGGTGAACTTGAACACCTCAATGCCCGCATCGTGCATCAGTTGTCCTACATGGATGCCAAGCCGAGGCTGGCAGCAATGGATGCAGATGGTGGTGAAGCGTTCTGGCACGCGATACATGGTAATCTGGAGAAAGTCTCCGATGCAGCGGGATGGCATGAAGTTGTGTTTGGCACCCCTCGATGCGAGATAGGCGATGATGACCTTGAATTTATTGCACAAGCTGGCGCACTGCTGCCGGATACTCCTTGGGATGGCACCACGTGGAAGGTCTGGACTGACGCTGTGAAAGACGCAACGGGTCGCAAGGGCAAGCAATTGTTCATGCCGTTGCGACTGGCTTTGACCGGGCTGCCACATGGGCCTGAACTGGCAAACCTGCTGCCGTTGATCGGGCGGGAGCGCGCGACGGCAAGACTGGCCGGCAAGGTATAATAAAACAGCCGCACCCTGGATTGGATGCGGCTGCTTCGCTTAATGATTGATGATTTTCAACTCAGATGACAACGACATCCAGTGGCGGGAAGCCGTTGAACCATACTGATGAGTATGTCGATGTGTAGGCGCCGCAATTGCGGATGATAAAGCGGTCGCCGGCCTTCAGGCCAAGCGGCAGCTGCACAGGGCGCTTTTCATACAGTACGTCTGCTGAGTCACACGAAGGACCAGCCAGGATGCAAGGACCCATGTTTTCATAATCACGGTCGGTGATGAACTGATAGCGAATTGCTTCGTCCATTGTTTCAGCCAGACCGGAGAACTTGCCGATATCCAGATAGACCCAACGGTGGGCTTCAGTGTCGGACTTGCGAGATACAAGCAGCACTTCAGATGCGATCATGCCGGCTTCAGCAACAAGGCCACGGCCTGGTTCCGCCATGACGCGGGCCACATGACCGAAGCGCTCTGTAACCAGTTCCATTACGCGTCGGGCATAGTCAGTCGGATGTGCAATTTCCTCGCCATAGAAGGCTGGAAAGCCACCGCCAATGTTCAACAGGTCAAGCTCAAAACCGGCCTCAAGTGCAGAGTGCCAAATCTGGGCAATCTGGTCGAGTGTCACGCGCCACATGTCAGCCTTGCGGGTCTGGGATCCGACGTGGAAAGAAAAACCAACAGGCTTGAGACCTGCCTTGCGTGCGTAGTGCAACAGGTCGAGCGCCTTGTCACGTGAACAGCCAAACTTGCGGCTCAGCGGCCAATCAGCCTCGGACGCATCAACAATCAGGCGGATATAGACTTCGCAACCGGGCGCATGTTCGGCCAGCTTGTCCAGCTCTTCCTCAGCATCAGCAGCAAACAAGCGGATGCCCGCGGCAAAAGAATGAGCAATGTCGGAAGGGCGCTTCACGGTGTTGCCGAAAGAAATCTGGTGTGGCTTTGCTCCCAGTTCCAGGCACAGGTCAATCTCGCCACGTGATGCCGCATCGAAGTGCGAGCCAAGGCCTACAAGCGTCTTGATGATTTCAGCGTGCGGGTTGGCCTTGACGGCGTAATGGATGTCGGCGTGGCCAAGTCCAGCCTTCAAAGCCTCATAGCTCTGCGCAACGATTTCAGTATTCAAAACAAGTGTGGGTCGATCGAAGTCTCTTGATCGGATGTATTTTTCGATTTTCGAGAGGTCGCGAACAACTTCGATTCCGGCAAAATTCTGCAAGGGTGCATTCATCAGTCAGCATCTCCAATAGACAAAGGTCACATATGACCTTCAGGTTCCAAGGGAGACGTTACCGTCGCTACGTAAACACAAATGACTTGTGGTACATCGGCCAGAGGCGCGTGCGTTGGCGTCTTATGAGGCGCGGCTTCTACGCATGTGTGATGTCATATGCAAGAGATTTATTTTCAAAGAAATTAATTATTTTTTAGCCTGCTTGTGCCATGTCATTTGCTTGCCTGTTGCGGCAATATCAAGACCATGAAAATTGCTGAGCACACGAGCACAAGCGCCAGGATTTCGCGCCAACCGACCGGTTCCCCCAGCACAATAAGGCTTGAGAAAACGCCAACGATCGGCACCGCCATAACCCCCATAGCGGCATAAATTGCGGGAAAAATACTTACAATCTTGAAATAGGCCCACTGGCAAAACACCATTGGAAACGCCAGCACATAAATCAGGGCAACGATTGCATTGAAACTCAAGGCCGTGAGGTCTGGCGGTGATTCAAACGTCAGTGCGCCGAAGCCCACCGGGATTGAAGCGAGCAGCAATTGCCAACCAATGATCGTGGCAACCGGGGTGTTCCAGACGAATCGTTTGAACAAAACAGTCCCAACTCCCCATGACATGGCAGCACCCAGCATGAGTAACGAGCCCGTGGGGGCCGATCCAAGAACAGCTATATCCTGACCGATCAGCACTACCA
>JBAUGO010000317.1:0-1726 GCA_049679775.1 Anderseniella sp. | reverse complement strand
ATTCCGGATATAACCGACATTGGGCTCATCAGGTTTTTCGTGCCGAGGTTATTATCTGGGTATCCGCCGCCCTTAGTGCCCATTTCCTAGAAAGACGTTCGAGGCGGCGATACAGGCGCAACGCCGTCATACCCGCGCTGTTTATTGCTTTTGGGGGGTTCTTCTTCGCCTATGTTGCTCAGCAAAAAGGATGGCAGTATCACGCTATCCCCGCGACTATATGCATCTCACTCATGCTTGTGGTCAGTTTGCTTGATAGTCATCGGAAACTTTCAACTCTTCGGATGCATGTTGCCGCGATCGTTATTTCTCTGTCCTATATTCTGTTGGGTCTCAGTATGGGGCCTTATTTTAATGATCGCGACGTTAGCAAATATTATGATACGATGGAGCCTGGCAGTTCCGTCATGATATTGACAACGGATCCTCGCGTAATTTTTCCGCATGTCGAAGATCGCAAACTGAAATGGACTTCTCGAAATTTCTCTCATTGGATGCTTTCGCGTGTCGCGATTGACAACCATCTCGGCGTCAAGAACGATCAGCTCAAGTCGATGAGTGCAGAGATCCGTGCTGAATTGGTGGAAGACATGAATTGCAATGAACCAGATCATTTGTTGATCCAATACAGGATTCCACAGTACCATATTGGTCCCGATGCGTTCTCAATGATTGAGTTTTTCAGTAGGGATCAGGATTTTACACATTTGCTTGATCATCATTATTCTTTGGTGAGGCAAGACTCTGTGATGAAGGTTTACCGAAAAACCTCGAGATTTGGGTCGAACGCTGAACCGAAGTGTTACGGTGTTTATTGATCTCAATCCACGTGCTTAAAGATTAGTTGGATTGCGTTAGTTTCCAGGTGACTTTAAATAGCAATCCGCAGATCCGAGGAAGCTTCTCTATTGTCCGGTTGATCCGGCCAGATACCGCGCGTGTCATAGACTACTTTTCCGGCGCGTTCGTCCAGCGGGATGGATTTGAACACATCATGATCGGTCAGTGCGATCATAACAGGACAGCTTTCCAACGCGGTATCGATATCGATCAGTTCTGCGCCAGTGCCTTCAAATGCGGCTGGCAATTCTTCGGCATAGGGCTCGACAATCTTGATCCGTCCGCCATAGCGCCGGGCGAGTTTGGCCGCGATTTTGAGGGCGGGACTCTCGCGGAAATCATCAATATTGGCTTTGAACGCCAAACCAAAACAGGCGATGGAAACACCCGGTAATTCGTCGATCATCAGAGAAGCTTTTTCGAGGACATGACCCGTTTTTCCATCATTAACCTCACGGGCAACACGGATAAGCGGTGTATGATCCGGAGCGCCATGGATGATGAACCAGGGGTCAACCGCGATACAGTGGCCGCCGACACCAGGGCCAGGTTGCAGAATGTTGACACGCGGATGACGATTGGCCAGGCGGATGACTTCCCACACATCGAGGTCCATCTCATCTGATACGATCGAAAGCTCATTGGCGAATGCGATATTGACGTCCCGATAGCTGTTTTCGACCAGTTTGGTCATTTCCGCTGCACGTGCGGTCGTTGTTACGCATTCACCGCGCACAAATCGCCGATAAAAGCCCAGAGCTTTGCGGGCGCAGCGAGGTGTAATCCCGCCAATGCAACGATCATTATTGGTCAGCTCTTCCAGAATTTTCCCTGGCAGTACGCGTTCGGGACAATAAGCGATAGCAATGTCGGGTATACCATTGGT
>JBAUGO010000316.1:0-11430 GCA_049679775.1 Anderseniella sp. | reverse complement strand
GATCATCTCGCTTGCACTGGGCATGTCCGGGCTCGGTGTTCTGATCGTGTCAGGTGACGGCGAATATCTGGCGCGGCCTCTCGGGTTCATTTTAATGTTGTGCGCAGCTTTGTCATGGGCAGCAGGCACGGTGTTGATGAAAGCACACAACTGGTCAATCGGGCCACTTTCGCGCACTGTCTGGCTGGTTGGATTATCCGCGCCACCAGCGATTGCGGGGTCGCTGGTGATTGAGCATCCCTGGACATTGACCATACCATCTGCGTCGGTGCTGGCAGTGTTGACATTTCATGTCATCGGACCTGTGGCCATATGTTATGCCGCGTGGACGGTATTGCTGGTGCGATTGCCTGCATCCACCGCAGCCATTGGCACATTGCTGATACCGGTTGTCGGTGTGTTGTCGTCCAGCTTGTTTCTGGGGGATCAGCTGACATTGCCCAAGCAGATGGCGCTTGCGCTGATTGTTGCGTCAGTGGCGTTTGTATTTGTACGACCCATCAAGTCCAGCTGAGGGGCGTTAGGCAGTCAAAGCTCGATTTCAATCGGGCCTTCTTCGCGGCCATGGATGAACTGATCAACATAAGGATTGTTGGATTGGTCAATCTCATCGGCCGGGCCGCACCAGACGATCTTGCCCTTGTAGATCATGGCAATGTCATCGCCGATCTTGCGCGCCGACGCCATGTCATGGGTGATGGTAATCGTGGTGGCCCCAAGGCGTTTGACGCTGTCGACAATCAGATTGTTGATCACGTCACCCATGATCGGGTCCAGTCCGGTTGTTGGCTCATCAAAGAATATGATGTCTGGTTCAGGCGCAATGGCACGTGCCAGCCCAACGCGCTTGCGCATACCGGTGGACAATTCTGATGGCGAGATATCGGCAAGATCAGCCTCGAGGCCAACTTGCGCAAGTTTGTCCAAGGCAATGGCGCGCGCTTCTGCAGCAGGCATCTTGCGGCCTTGTATCAGCCCGAAAGCCACATTGCGCCATACGCTCAGGCTGTCAAACAGCGCAGCATTCTGGAAGACCATGCCAAATCTGCCCATCATCGCATCCAGCGCAGATCCGCCAAGGCCGATGATTTCCTCACCATCAACACGAATGGAGCCCTGTTCCGGTCGCAACAAACCGAGAATGCATTTCAGTGTGACAGATTTGCCGGAGCCTGAACCACCAATCACAACCAGCGATCGCCCCTTGCCAACCTCCACGTTTACCCCGCGCAGCACATGCTTGGGTCCGAAGGATTTGTGGACATTTTCGAGAACGATATAGGGCTCTGCCATTTGCCTCACTCCGTAAAGAGCAAAGAGGTCAGTGCATAGTTTGCCGCCAGAATAAGGATGGAGCCAGAGACAACCGCGTCGGTGGTTGCCTTGCCCACACCTTGCGCGCCACCTTTGGAATTGAACCCGTGATAGCACCCCATCAAGGCGATGATGAAGCCGAACACGGCTGCCTTGATCAGACCTGATGTGACATCGGAGACTTCCACAAAGTCCGTGGTGTTTTTGATGTAGGCTGCATAGTTGAAGCCCAGCGACGTTGTACCGACAGCAAACCCACCAAATATCCCGATAAGGTCGGCAATGGCGACAAGAATGGGCATGGTTATGACAGCCGCCAGAATGCGCGGACCCACAAGATACTTGAACGGGTTGGTGGACAAGGTTGTCAGCGCATCAATCTGTTCGGTTACGCGCATGGTGCCAAGCTCGGCAGCAATCGCTGCAGCCACTCGTCCAGTGACCATCAGCCCTGCCATGACGGGACCAAGCTCACGCGTGATGCCTAGCGCAACGATGGAAGAAACGAGATTTTCCGCATTGTAGCGCGTGCCGCCAATATAGATCTGGAGGGCCAGGGCGCCACCGGTAAAAAAGGCGGTCAGGCCGACAACGGGCAGTGAATTATAGCCAATCCGGATGATCTGTTCGAAAAGCTGTCGAAAATACCACGGTGGCAAAAGCCCGCGCACGATTGCGTCGCGTGCAAAAAGTGAGACTTTGCCCACTTCTGCAAACATCGAAAGGATGAAACTGCCAATTGCCGCCAGAAAGCCCACTGTCAGATATTGCCTATCATGCTTGTAAAAAACCCTGTCAAGACGAGTACACTTTTACGTAGCGTCTGCCAAGACTTGTCAGAATTTCATATGGGATGGTGCCTGACCATCTTGCCCAGTCATCCACAGTGATGGCTGAGCCCAAGAGCTCGACCTTTGAGCCGCGGACAACATCTTCATGGGGTATGTCGGTCACATCAAGGGTGATCATGTCCATGGATACGCGCCCGACTATTGGTGCCTTGTGCCCCGCGATGATCACCATGGAAGGGCCGTTCCTGAATGCTGGCCATGACATGGCACGCGACATGCCGTCTGCATAGCCGACACCTATGATGGCAATGCGTGATGGTCGTTGTGCTTTCCAGCTTGCGCCGTAGCCGACGCCGTCTCCGGTAGCAATTTGGCGAACCTGCAGCACGCTGGCTGAGAGGGAGACAACAGGTTTCAGCTTGTTCGTTCGCGATGCAAATGGATTGCCGCCATATAGCGCCACACCTGGCCGCACAAGGTCGTATTGATAGTCCGGACCCAGATATGTACCGGGAGAGTTTGCAAGCGAGGCCGGCAAGCCGGGAAACAGTTGGCGCACCTCATTGAACCGGTCACGCTGATCTGTGTTGGCGTCATCGGTTTCATCATCACCGCAGGCAAGATGGCTCATGATAAGGCAGATGCCCGCCTTGTTGATCAGGCTGGCATTGCCAGCGAGCTCGCGTGCCTGCCTGTCATCCAGACCCAGGCGATTGATGCCTGTGTCAACATGAACAGCGGCGGGATAGTTGCCTTCTGTCTGATCGGCCCATTCGACAAGCTCTTCAGGGCTTGCAAGACATGGGCGCAAATTGTGCGCTTTGTAAAACCCAGTCTGACCTGCCAGCAAACCATCAAGGATGTAGATAATTGCATCAGGGAGTGTTTCACGAAGCTCTTTGCCTTCCATTGGCAAGGCAACGAAAAAGGTGTTGCACCCAGCTTGAGCAAGGGTTTTTGAAACTTCGCAGAGGCCGCAACCATACCCATCTGCCTTGACCGTTGCACCACAGGTTGCCGGGGCAACCTGGCGCGCAATGGTGGCCCAGTTGTCAGCAAGCGCAGCAAGGTTGATGGTCAAGGTAGCGCCTGCCAGTTCGGAAGGGATCGTCACGGTGAGGTTCAATCGCGAATGTCTGGCATGTATCCAGGCCGGACAAGGTTTTCAAAGCGGGTGAGGTTGGCGTCAAAGTGCAACGAAACAGTCCCGGTGGGGCCGTGGCGTTGTTTGCCGATGATGACATCTGCAACGCCCACAACCTGATCCATGCGCTCTTGCCATTGCAGGTGCTCGTCGGTATTGGGCTTGGGCTCTTCGCGACCCAGATAATATTCCTCGCGGTAGATAAACATCACTACGTCAGCGTCCTGCTCGATTGAGCCTGATTCACGCAAGTCAGCCAGTTGTGGCCGCTTGTCCTCACGGTTTTCCACCTGACGTGACAATTGCGACAGCGCTACAATCGGCACATTGAGTTCCTTTGCGAGTGCTTTCAGACCTGTGGTGATTTCGGTTACTTCCTGCACTCGACCTTCCGAAGCCCTGCGTGCAGATCCCGCCAGCAACTGCAGATAGTCGACCACGATCAAGCCAAGTGATCCGCGTTGTCTCTTCAAACGGCGCGCACGCGCTGCGACCTGCGCAATGGTCAAACCACCCGTATCGTCGATATAGAGCGGAATGGCAGCAAGCCGGTTGCTTGCCTCTACCAGGCGGTCAAACTCGTCAGGGGTAATCTTGCCACGGCGAATGCGCTCGGACGATATTTCTGCCTGCTCGGAAATAATACGCGTGGCCAGCTGTTCACCGGACATTTCAAGCGAGAAGAAGGCCACTATACCGCCATTGGTTACTTTCAATGTGCCATCGGCATTGTGCTGCGACCTGTAGGCCGAGGCCACATTATAGGCCAGGTTGGTTGCCAGCGAGGTTTTGCCCATGGCCGGACGTGCCGCAATGATCAACAGGTCAGACGATTGCAAGCCGCCAAGCTTTTCGTCCAGGTCTTTAAGTCCGGTCGAAATGCCTGACAGGCCGCCGTCACGCTGGTAGGCTGCTGCTGCCATGTCGATGGCTTCGGTCAATGCCGTGCCAAATGGCTGGAATCCCTGGCCGTACTTTTCGGACTCCGCAATTTCGTAAAGCTGGGATTCAGCATCCTCAATCAGGTTGCGCGAGGTTTTGTCAACAGGTGTGTCAAAGCTGGCGTTGACGATATCCGTGCCGATGGAAATCAAGGCCCGCCGTTGTGCCAGTTCATGGATGGTGCGACCATAATCTTCAGCATTGATAATGGTGGTGGCAGATGCTGCCAGCCGTGCGAGATAGGCGGCCCCGCCGATATCCTGCAGTGTTTCATCCTGTTCAAAGTACGATTTCAAGGTGACAGGTGAGGCAAGCTGACCGCTCCTGATGCGGGTTGCGGCCGCTTCATAGATGCGGGCGTGAACGCCTTCATAAAAATGATCAGGCATCAGGAAATTTGAAACCCTGTCACAGGCTTCATTGTTGACCAGAATGGCACCCAGCAACGCTTGTTCCGCCTCAAGATTGTGAGGTGCGGCGCGATAATCCTCGATATCTCCAGTTGTAGTGGAGTTTCCAGGCTGTAGTTTTATGACTCTGTCCATGTCGTGTTAGATAACGCGCTGTTAGCTCGCCTGCGAGGGCAAACTTAAAATTTTATCTTCCTGTCCACTGTTCTCAAGATGCCTGTGGATAATGTACTGATTCGGGCTTGCGGTGTTTGCTTCGTGCACGAGCAGGTTTTGATCGTTGTTTTGAGTGCAGAACTACTGCCTCACGCTTTCGCAGTCGTGCTTCTTCGTGGGCAATATAGCTCCGGGTCAGTGGAACGGTGTCCACTTTCAAGGCAGCCTGAAGCTGAAAGTTGTTCAGGTCCAGGTGACGGAAGCTCAATTCTGATGATGACAGATAAAACTCCCACATGCGCGCAAAACGTTCATCATAGAGGGCAACGGCCTTGTCCCTGTTGTGGGCAAAGCGCTTTCTCCATTCTGCAAGGGTTCTGGCATAATGCAGCCTCAGGATTTCGATGTCAGTTGAGTAAAATCCGGCCCGCTCCGCAACCGGCAATACCTCAGACAGGGCAGGGCAGTATCCACCGGGGAAGATGTACTTTCTGATCCAGGCGCTGGTTGCACCGGGACCACTTGCCCGCCCGATTGAATGCAAGACATATATACCATCAGGGCTTAGCAACTGACGCACTTTTGTGAACATTTCAGGATAGTGTTTGACGCCTACGTGCTCGAACATGCCGACCGAAACAATGCGGTCAAACTGGCCTTCAAGCTGGCGGTAATCCATCAGGCGAAAGTCAACCTGCTGCTGCAGGCCAAGCTTGCGGACCCTGTCATTAGACACCTTGTATTGCTCCTGCGACAAGGTCACGCCGGTTACCTGCGCACCACAGACACGCGCCAGGTAAATACCAAGCCCTCCCCAGCCAGAGCCGATGTCGAGAACCTTCATGCCCGGCTCTATCAGAAGCTTGGCAGCCAGATGACGTTTCTTGGCAAGTTGCGCATCCTCCAGGCTTTGGCCGGATTTTTCAAAGTAGGCACAGGAATATTGCCGGTCCTCATCGAGAAACAGGTCATAGAGCATGCCCGACAAGTCATAATGATGGGCAACGTGCTGGCGTGCCTTGGCAACCGGATTGTCCTGTTGCAAGGACTTTAATCGTTTGCGAACGGCATAGGGCAGGCGAACAGGGGCAGGTGGTTTGCTTGCGGCATTGAGGTTTGAGAACAACACCTGCAATACCTGGTGAATGCTGCCATGGGTGATCGTTAGCCTGCCATCCATGTAGGCTTCACCAAAGTGCAGGTCCGGGTCAAACAGGAGATGACGTACAGTGGCCTGATTGTGCAGGTGAAAACCTGAAGGTGGACCTTTGCCATCGCCAAATGAATGCGCAAAACCATCTGGCATCGTCACATGCAAATTGCCATGGACAACCATTTTATCAAGCGTCTGTAACAGCAAGGTCTGCATTGGTCCGATCCCTCGTTCCATTGCCCCCAAACCTGATAATCAGACGCTTATATTGCCATAAGTGGCAATATTGATCAATTCAGACAATTCAGGCCACCTGCACGAATTTTACGTGCAAGCGGCCTGTTATTGTGTGCTGGTGTGTCTTGTTAGCTGTTGTCTGCTGCAGCGCGTGCTGCACGATCAGCTTCGTCTTCAGCTGCTTCTTCTGCCGCAGCATCAGCTTCAGCCTGTTCAAACAGCTGCTCGGCGGCGCGGCGGATTTCGTCACGCTCATCAGCATTGCCTGTCAGGTCTTCGCCGCGCGCTTGTGCTTCAGCTTCGTCCTTGGTGCGCGCAACATTGATTTGGATCATGCTGGAAACTTCGCCATGCAGTGCGATTTTCACATCATACAGGCCAATGGTTTTGATCGGCACAGGCAGGACAACATGGTTGCGAGTCACTGCAACACCGCTTTCGCTGGCTGCGCTTGCAATATCGCGGGTGGAAACAGATCCGTACAGCTGGCCTGATTCACCAGCCTGGCGGATCAGGATGAAGCTTGAACCGTCCAGCTTTTCAGCATCTGTCTTGGCAGCTTCGACAGCAGCAGCGTTCTTTGCCACAAGCTCGGCACGCTGGGCTTCAAACTTTTCCATATTCTTGGCAGAAGCGCGCAATGCCTTGCCGCGTGGCAGCAGGTAGTTGCGGGCATAACCGTCCTTGACGCGAACGGTTTCACCCAATGCGCCGAGCTTTTCTACACGCTCAAGAAGAATGACTTGCATAATTTATACTCCTAGGTTTTTCAGTCTGATTTGTTGGTTGAACCGGATAATCTGCGTTTTCTGATATTGAAACTCTGATCGAACATGGCCAGCATGACGAGGGGGACAAGTACCGTGAAATTCAACAGTACGAGCAGGAAGTAGAAAGTGGCCAGCAGACCGCTGCGAAACTGGTTGCCCTCCAGCAAGCCATGCATGACTGCAAGGCCCAAAATGGCATAGGCGAGCATCATCGCTGCCGTCAGGATCCAGGCGAACTGACCAAGCATACCAGGCAGGAAAGTTGCCATGGCGCTACCGGACAGAAGCCAGATTGCCCACTTTGGAAACGCCAGCTTGCCAAACTCTGCCCAGGGCCGCGCACCATGACCTGAGGCGTTCAATATGTTGCCAGCCAGCCACATGTTGATCATCGTCAGCACCCCCCAGACACCGCACATGGTGGCAGGCAAAAGGGCCAGGGTGTAGTTTTTGAGGTTTTCGATCTGTTCGGCTGTTGGCGCATTTGGTTGTTTTGCCAGTGATTCAAAAACCGGCTTGAGCTGTTCTGCTGCCGATGCACGGAACTGGTCAACCGTGGGGCCGAGCGCGAGAATGACCAGCATGGTCAAGGCCGCGCTGATAAGGACTGTCCAGATGACAAGGCGGCCTTCGGGATACCATTCAACACCTGTGTCAGCGACCTCACCTTCATCTGACGGGGAAGCAGAGGCAGGACGATTTTTCAGTGCAAGCCAGGACAAGGCGACAGGTGCAAGGCCTGAACTCAATATAACAACAAGTGCTTGCTGCCAGCCAAAACCGACCAAAAATCCAATGGCCATGACCAGTGTCGCGAGTGCAGCCGTGACAGCGCCCCAGCCGAGGCCAGCGATAAAAAGTGGCAAGGGTGCGAGAAATACCAGCAGTGCTGCCAATGAATTGCCTGTTCCGCCACCTGCTTGAAGCAGGCCCGCGACCAGTCCGGCAATAATGCCTATGACAATCCAGTTGTTCATTTTCGTCCTGCTGTCCCGCATCACTCAGATGGGTTAGAGACAGGTCACAAGCGCCTGTCCCAACGGTAAATATAAAGCCCCGGTCGGGTGATGCCTGACCGGGGATAGATCTATGTTGTTATTGCACTACGTAAGGCAACAGGCCGAGGAAACGGGCGCGCTTGATGGCCTTGGCCAGTTCGCGCTGCTTCTTGGCAGATACCGCAGTGATGCGGCTTGGTACGATCTTGCCACGCTCAGAAATGTAGCGTGAAAGGGTACGTGTGTCCTTGTAGTCGATCTTCGGAGCGTTTTCGCCTGTGAACGGGCAGCTCTTGCGACGGCGGAAAAATGGTCTACGTGCACCTGACATCATTCGTCTCCATCATCGTTTGAATTGCTGTCGTCATCGTCACGGCCGCGGCGCGGGCCACGGTCGTTGCGATCACCACGATCACCACCAGGGCGATCCGTCCGGTCGCGACCTGCGCGCATTTGAACGGATGGCTCTTCTTCGTGCTCTTCAACGCGGATGGTCATGAAACGAATAACGTCTTCATTGATGCCCATCTGACGCTCCATCTCGGCAACTGCAGGAGCAGGGGCCGTGATGTTCAAAATCGCATAGTGTGCCTTGCGGTTCTTGCGAATGCGATAGGTGAGTGGCTTCAGGCCCCAATATTCGGTGCGCCCGATCGAGCCGCCATTATCGGTGATAATGGTTTTGAACTGGTCTGTAAGTGCGTCCATCTGCGCGGTGGAAATATCCTGACGCGCCATGAACACATGCTCATATAATGGCATGTGACTAGCCTTTCTTTATGTAACAACACATTGTTCCAACACATGATTTTCCGGCGCATAGCCTCTCTCAAGCCCGTCGGTAGAAAGGCTCGAGACCGGTTCCTCGAAAGAGCAGGGACACGGGAAGGCGGGCAAATTGCCCTGTTGCAATCAGGAACGATCACAACCTTCCGTTCAGCCCCCGACCGGAAAACAGTCCAAGAACGAGCGGGGTTATGATGGATTTGTGCGGGTTTTGCAATGGTTTTGTCGTCGCAGATATCTACCTGGCCGGGAACATGAACTCGATATGAATGCCGCATTCAGGTTCAGTGCATTGTTGCCAGTGCAATGTGTGGTCAATGAAATAACAAATCAAAGGCTGAGACAATGACACATACAAAGACAATATCACTGGCAGTACTTGCTGCTTTCCTCGGGATCGCCGGGCTTTCCGCTACATCTTCGGACGCCCATGCCATCTCAATCAAGAACTGCACCAAAGAAAGGTTAAATGTAAATGTAAAAGGCAAGACCGGTCGCGGCGGAGGCGGTACTGCGGCTCCAAACGGTTCGGTATCCGTTAGCCTCACAAGTGCCGACAATCCTGTCAGGGTTGGCATCAACGTTCCAGGTCCTGATATCCATTTCAGCAACCAGAAATATAACCTTACATATAGCCTCATACGGAATAGTGCCGGAAACATCCGCATGCCCTTGGGCGACAAGTGTCCGAGAAAACCCGTTGATGACAACAAGGATCGGGAAAAGGACAGGGATTGGGAAGAAGACAGGGATTGGGACGGCGATGACCACGTGCGCATCAACTATTTTGTGGCCAATAAAATCTGTATCGCCCAGTTTGGCGAATGGACCAGCGGACATGATCGCTGCATGACCCGGATGGGATATTGAGCCAGCGCTTCCGCTCGATACATCCTGGAGTGAAACTGAAACGCAGGCAGTGTGCTACTGGTCGTAACTCACTGCCTGAACCTTGTCCCGGGGTTTCTGCCATGAATGCGATGTGGCTGCATTTGTTCCGCGTGGCTTCAGTTCAGGCCGATTATGTGGGGCTGACACATTGCCCCTCAAACCACAGGCGTACCGCCCGCCAGTACCGTTTCCATCCAGCCTGTGTCGATGTTGCCACCGCACAGGATGACACCGACCCGCTTGCCCGCCATCGCTGCGCGTTGCTGCATCAATGCCGCCAGCGGAGCAGCGCCTGCCCCTTCAGCCACATTGTGTGTGGAACGATAATACAACCGGATCGCATCCGCCACCTCATCGTCGGATACTTCGACAATCTGGTCGACGCCGTTTGAGATGATTTCGAGTGCGTCCGGATGGGGAACCCGCACTGCCATGCCGTCAGCAAAGGTGCGTGCGGAATTTGTTTCAATAGCGCGTCCTGCATCCACCGACAGTTTGTAACAATTGGCGTTTTCGGACACGACGGCAATGACTTTCGTTTTCAATCCCAGATAATCGCGTGCGGAAATGACACCGCAACACCCTGATCCCATGCCTATCGGTACATAGACCGCATCAAGCTCTCCTGCTGCTTCAAACAGCTCATGGGCATAAGAGGATACGCCAAGGACGAGTTCACGGTGGAACGAGGGGATCATGTCCAGTCCGCGCTGTTTTGCCAGTTCCATGCAGGTGAGGCGTGCTTCGTCAAAATCAGCGCCTGTTTCTATCAGTTCTGCACCAAGTGCCCTGATGGCAGCGTTCTTTTCAACCGAATTGCCAAGCGGAACGACAATGGTGGAGTTGATGCCGTTTCGGCTGGCTGCGAACGGAATGGACTGGCCATGGTTGCCGCGTGTGGCGGTGATGACCCCGTTGGTCTCGCCGCGCTCCATACGCTTTGCCATATGAACAAGGCCACCGCGCACCTTGAAAGCGCCGGTGGGTGTGTGGTTTTCATGCTTGACCCATGTCTCAAGGCCAAGGGCATCACGCAACAACGGCCAGGCATATTGCGGCGTGGGGGGCATGTGCTTGTGGATAATCGCGCGCGCGGCGCTTATTTCATCGGATGTAAACATGAACAGCAAGGTGACATGGCAACAGCAGCTTGACAATGGAGCTTGTGCCATGCTCGAAGCGCATGAACAGATAACCTATGGGAGGCCGCACACATGTCGGTTGCATTCATATTTCCAGGTCAGGGTTCGCAAGCTGTCGGAATGGGGCGCGAATTGGCCGATGCTTTTCCAGCGGCCAGGGCTGTGTTTGATGAAGTTGATGATGCGCTGGGGCAAAAATTGTCTCAGGTGATGTGGGACGGTCCAGCCGATACATTACAACTGACCGAGAATGCGCAACCTGCGCTGATGGCGGTATCCATGGCTGTGGTTCGCATTCTGGAAACCGAGTTTGGTGTCGCCGTCAAGTCACATGCAAATTTTGTGGCTGGCCATTCTCTGGGTGAGTATTCAGCATTGGCAGCAGCAGGTGCTTTCTCGCTGGCTGATACGGCCAGGCTCCTGCGCACTCGTGGCGAGGCGATGCAAAAGGCAACACCCGTTGGCACAGGTGCCATGGCAGCCTTGCTGGGGCTTGATTTTGAAGCGGCAGTCAAGGTGGCAGAAGAAGCAGCGCAAGGCGATGTTTGTCAGGCAGCAAATGATAATGCTCCTGGCCAGGTTGTTGTGTCCGGGTCAAGGGCTGCCGTTGAGCGCGCGGTTGAGATTGCCAAGGCGCATGGTGCAAAACGCGCCATGCTGCTGCCCGTGTCAGCACCTTTTCACTGTGCCCTCATG
>JBAUGO010000315.1:0-11582 GCA_049679775.1 Anderseniella sp. | reverse complement strand
ACGTGACATGATCTGCGACGCAGAAAATCACTTGGAGCTAAATCCCTCAAAAAACTATCTAAAACTGGTGCCGCAAGAGGGAATCGAACCCCCGACCCCATCATTACGAATGATGTGCTCTACCGACTGAGCTATTGCGGCATAAATTCCCTGTTTTGTCACGTGTGACAAATAGCTTGGAGCGATCAAACTTTCAACACTCATTACCTGAGTCATTACCAGCCCTTTTTGGCCTTTGAGTTTTCCTCGGGTTCAGGACCTGGATCGTCAGGCTGGCGAGCGATGGTTTGAGTTGTATCTTCTGCATTTCCATTTGATCTGGACGTTTCATCCGGTACTTCGTGGTTGCTGTCGACTGTTGCCGTCTCCTCAGCATCGTCGGATTGATCAAGTTCCTCGACCTCATCATCTTCGTTATCGGTCTCGTCATCTTCAGGGTCAAGTGAAGCGTCTGGCAATACGTTAATGGCTACTGCGTCATCACCGGGAGTAGGCTCATCCGGTATCAATGCATCTGTGGTTTCAGTATCATCATAAGCAATGCCTTCAACCGGCACTTTCCATTTGAAAGCGCCCAGCTCTCCTGTCGTCAGTGAGGCTGGCAACCAGGTGCTTGAGATATGCCCGTCTGCTGTCCATGCGGGATCACGTGGCGCGCGTACAGCACGCGCCAGCCATTCGCGAGCACGGCCCTTGTCACCGAATTCACCTTCCTCGATTTCAGCCATCAAACCGCATATGCGGGCTTGCGGCCGGTCATGTGCATAGGGGCTTAGCGCATTTCGTGCGGTCTTCCACTCGTTGGCGTTAATTGCCGAAATGGCAAGTGCGACGGCACCTTCCAGACCACTGGTTTTTCCAACCAGCGCTATAACACGTTTCAACCGGTCAAGCGCTGAATCACCTGTGCGTATCAGGCTGTAGGCTTCTGCCAGATCAGGATGGGGAGATAGCTTCCAGGTTTTTTCAAGTATCCTGGTGGCTTTACGCATGGAGCCTGCGGTATTGGCTGCTCGTGCTGCAATCAAGGCGGCTGGAACTAGTGACGGGTCTAGTTTATGTGCCTGCAAGGCCAACTCACCAGCGCGTACGGGATTATCGTTTTCAAGCTCAATTGCCTGTGCAGTCAGGACAACAGCATTCTTGGCGTTTGCCTGTGCACGATCAATCAATTTGGCAGATTTCTGGTTGTTGATTGTCTGGCCAATAGCTACCCAGTCCCGGCTTGAAGACTGATATGAAAGAACAGCCTGACTGGCCCACGGCACTTTGGGGTTTATTCTGGCTGCTTCTTCTGCCAGTGCGCGCGCCCGTGTCAAGTCAGATTGGTTGCGAGCTTCAGTGTGCAAGCCGCGCAATCCCAGTAGTCTGGTTTCGGGTTGCTCGGCCATTTCTTCAAACAGTTGTTTGACGCGAGCGCTGTCACCGCGCAACTGGGCAGCTTGTGCATCCAGCAGTTTAACCATCGGGTCATTGCCCAAAATTGCTGTAGCGGTTTTTGCGTGGCCTTGTGCGGCATCCTTGTCACCTGCGGCCACGGCGATAAGCCCGCTGGACAAGGCATCGCGGCCTTTCTTTTCGCGACGGGATTTGAACCAGCTGCCAAATGCACCAGGACGGTCAAGCATCCACATTGTCAGAGACCAGCACATCCATAAAACAAGGCCAATACCGAAAACAGTGATGGCGGCTGCCATGACAGAGGTTTCAATATCATAGCCGAGCCAGCGCAGTTTGATGTCACCAGGCTGATCTGCAAGCCAGGCAAAGGCAGCAGCCACAATCACCAGCAGAATAAAGCGAATGAGAAGTGAAATCATTGACCGGCCTCAGCGTGTAATTATTGAGCAGGTGCAGGGAGACGGCCCAGCACGGTTTGTGGTAAACTCAGCAAGGCTTGTGAAACCTCAAGATGTTTTCGAGCCTCCAGCAACCAACCAGAAACATTGTCCGGGGTTGCTGATGTTGCATCGCCAGCATCCAGCTGAGCGATTGCTGCATCCAGGTTTCCGACAGCCAGTGAGCTTCTGGCTTGTTCAACACGTTGTGCCCAGTCGTTGTCTGAGACCTTGCGAATTTTCACGACCGAGGACAGTTTGGATGTAAATGCACTCCAAAGCCCATTTTCACCAGACGGCGCGCCAAGGGTTTGCGATGGAGCAACTGACAGATTATCCAGGGATGACTTCAACTGTTCCATTGTCTGAATGCCGGTGCTGGCATTGGCGCTTAGTGCAGACAAACCAAGTGGCACACCAAGGGTTTCCTCCAGAGCTGACAAGGCGTCGGCAAATGGTTGCCCTGATGTCGCGACAGAAGTGAGAGAGCTGATTTGTGCATTGATTTTTGTAGCATCAATCGGTGATGACTGTGTGCCTGATTGAGCAGGGTTGGTCGCTTGTACAGTTGCAAGCTCGGCTACTTTTGCATCAAGTTCTCCAAGCTTCTTGCCAGTTTCAGCAAGGCTTGTTTCTACCGCGCCGATTTTATCCACTTGTTGTGACAGGGCATCCAGCTTCAGGATGACCGCAGACAAATCAGCATTTGTGTCAGACCCGGATGCGGCTGTTTCCAGCGCTGACTTCAAACCGGATACAGATTTCTGGATTTCGGAAATGCCTGTTTCAAGTTTGGCGATTCTGGTTTCCAGTTCACTGGCTTGTTCACTGGAGAGCGCGCCTGCAGAGCTTTGCAGTTTTTCTTCAAGCGCTTTTATCTTGGCACCAAGTGATCTGGCTTCTGCTATGGCAGCACCAGCTGTTTCCCCGGCGGACAGGGCAGTGTCGCGTGCCGTCTGGGCAGCGCCAATTGCTTCCATGGCCTGGCCTTCAATGGCTCCAAGATCAACAGTGGGCTGTGTCGTGGAGCCAAAGAATTTTGCACCGTGCTCACGGTACAGGTAGCCACCTCCAACAATGCCCGCCAGTAAACTGCCTAGTATCGCTGTAGTGACGAGCCTTGCCTTGGTCTTGCCGGGTGCGGTTGCTGGTTTGACCGCATCAGCTATTTTCGTTGAATCAGCATTTTTGGTCTGGCTGGTATTCTGGTCTGGTTTCGGTGAGCTTGTTTTTTCTACAACGTCTGCATCGGGCTTGTTCGTATCGGGTGATTGAGCCTCTGCGCCTTGATCGTCACTGGCATTAGCTGCTTTATCAAGAGGCTCATTGTCGGTGTGAGGCGGTACTTCGGTTGCAGTCGCTTCAATGATTGTTGGGCGGGTTTTCGAAGATGCACTGCCAGAAGATTTCTTGCGGTTTGCCATTTTTGATTTCCCCCCCGGAATTGGAGACCTATTCGTGTTGCCTGAACCGGCTTTGCCAATGATTTCAAACATAGCATCATCATTGGGGTTGCTGGCTAGCTTAATCTCACATTTTTCGCCAAATGCGGCCCTGATGTGATGCGACACATTTTCTGACAGACAATAGTGGGTGATATTTGCGATCTGATCCTGCAATTCGGCTGAAGTGATCAGCTCGACCCATATCTTTGCGCTACGTGGCGAATAAAGCAGCACCGCGTCCGCGTTCTCGGCGCGCAAAGCTGTGATGATGTTGGCAGGCAGTTCTTGTGCAGGCACTGCGTGATAAAGCTCAATCAGTTTTGTATCAAAGCCATGAATAGCAAGCTCGCCTACAATATCACCAGAGCGCACCGAGCCGGACAAATACAATAATGGCCCAGCCGTTGGACTGAGGCTGTTGCGACATAATTCGATCAGTGAAACCAGGTCTCCCTGTTCGGCACGCTCTACATTTTCAAACCCCAAGGATCGGGCAAGATCGGCTGAGGCAGGACCAACTGCAAGCAGACGCACCTGCTTCAGTTTTTGATCGAAGGGGGTGTTGATCAGGCTGGATAGCGCATTGGCACTGGTCACCAGAATTGCCTGCCAGGCAAGGCTTGGGATTGTGACATCAGCAATGGGTTGAATGTTCAACAGAGGGGCAATTGTAACCTGATGACCAGCAGCTTCCAGCCTGGTTTTGAGCTTTTCGCTGTCAGCAAGCGGTCGCGTTGTGATCAGGTGCATCAGCTTACCAGGTCTGGTCCGGCCATGGCCCTGATTTCGCAAGCTGCATCCAGTCCCATTTCAGCGGCGTTTGATTTGGGGCCAACTCTAGTCGTTCTGAAAACTTTTTTGCCATCTAGCGTCAAGGCCATGGCGTGGAAGGTGATGGTGTCTCCAGACAAGGTTGCATTGCCTGCCAGAGGTGTCCGGCACGAGCCATCAAGCTCTTTCAGAAAAGCACGTTCGGTTTTGATGCAAATGCTGGTTTCATCATGGTTCAAGGGAGCGAGCAGATCACGGGCGCGTTGATTGGCAGAGGAAATCTCGATGCCAATTGCACCTTGAGCAACTGCGGGCAACATATCTTCAATACTAACGGCGCTCGTGATCAGATTAGCCAGGCCCAGCCTTCGCAATCCGGCACAAGCCAGAAATGTCGCCACTGCCACCCCGTCATCAAGTTTTTTCAGACGTGTTTGGACGTTGCCGCGAAACTGCACAATATTGAGGTCCGGGCGGATGTTCAGCAATTGCGCAGCGCGGCGAACTGATGACGAACCCACAGTTGCGCCCTTTGGAAGCTCGGCAATGGAGCCTACACTGGGTGACAGGAAGGCATCCCGGGTATCTTCGCGCTCTAGTAGGCAACAGATCTCCAAACCATCCGGCAACTGCGCAGGCATGTCCTTCATTGAATGAACGGCCATGTCGATGCGTCCGTCTTGGAGCTGTTCTTCAAGTTCCCTGGTAAAGAGACCCTTGCCACCAATTTCGGCAAGTGGGCGGTCCTGAATTTGATCTCCTGTCGTGGCAATGACCACGATCTCAATCGCGGCGGGATCAATGCTGTGCGCAATGCTCAAGCGGTCCCTTGTCTCATGTGCCTGGGCCAGAGCAAGTGGAGAGCCTCTGGTGCCAATCCGGATTTGAGTTGTTTGCATGAGAGTTGCTTTCGATGCTACAGGCAAGGTTTCATAGCAGTATAGGTAATCTGCTCCTGATGGAGCAATATCCATTCAGATTTTGTTGCAAGGAAGGGGCTGTAACTTGCCCGAACCAGATAATCAAGAGTTCCGGCTGATGTTGGGGATTGAGACGTCGTGTGATGAAACGGCTGCGGCTGTTGTTGGGCGCGTTGGAAATGGCATAGGTGAAATTATTTCCAATGTCGTCCTGTCGCAAACGGCATTGCATGCACCCTATGGCGGTGTCGTGCCGGAAATAGCGGCCCGGTCGCACCTTTCACATCTGGATCGCCTCATCGGGCAAGCCATGGACGAGGCGAAATGTGAGTATGAGGCTTTGTCGGGAATAGCGGTTACGGCAGGGCCTGGGCTGATTGGAGGTGTGTTGACCGGTCTGGTTTCTGCCAAGGCCTTGAGCCTGGCCTGTAAAAAGCCACTTTATGCCATCAATCATCTTGAAGGCCATGCTCTAACGCCAGGGCTGACGGAAGGGTTGCGACCGCCCTACCTAATGCTCTTGGTGTCAGGTGGCCATACTCAGCTGGTCAGTATCAATGCTGTTGGAGACTATGTGCGGCTTGGTACGACCATTGATGATGCACTTGGTGAGGCTTTTGATAAAACAGCCAAGTTGCTTGGCTTGGGATACCCTGGTGGACCTGAAGTGGAGCGTGCTGCAAAAGACGGTAATGCGGGAAGGTTCAGGTTTCCGGTGCCCATGAAGGGTCGAGATGATTGTAACTTTTCGTTCTCGGGATTAAAGACAGCTGTGCGCCAGGCAGCCCACAAACATGATCCGCTGAAAATTCAGGATGTGCGCGATATTTGTGCCTCCTTTCAGGTCGCTGCAGTTGATGCAGTCGTTGACCGGGTTGGGCATGCCATGAACCTGTTTAAGCAAATCCATCAGGGGCTGGACCAGTATGTACTTGTTGCATCTGGAGGTGTTGCCGCCAATCATGGTTTGCGCTCTGGTCTTGTTGAGTTGTGCAACGATAGAGGTTTCAGATTGAGTGTTCCGCCAGTGTCACTATGTACCGATAACGCTGCCATGATTGCATGGGCAGGGCTTGAAAATGCAGCTATCAGACCTGCTGATTGTCTCTCGGTGGCAGCTCGTGCTCGCTGGCCTCTTGATGCCGATGCAAAGCCTGAACCCTATGCGGGGGTGAAGGCATGACGCATGATCAGTATAAGTCGGTGTTTGTTGCCGGGGCTGGCGCATGGGGCACATCATTGGCAATCATGTGCTCAAGGGTTGGGCTTGCCACAACTTTGTGGTGCCGCTCCAGCGAGTTTGAAGAAGAGCTTCGCTCAACGCGCGAGAACGTGAAATATCTCAAGGGTAACAAGCTGCCGGATGAATTGAACATTACCTCAGACATGGCGCATGCCTGTGAGGCAGACATGATCATTCTGGCTACGCCTGCTCAATCAACGCGCGAAGTTGCCTCAAGTCTGAATTCGTATCTCACGACACCAAAGCCCTTGCTGATCACTGCCAAGGGGCTGGAGCGGGAGACGAATGAGTTTCTGAGTGATGTGGTGAGGCAGTCCGCACCTGCTCTGGAACCGCTGGTCCTGTCGGGCCCGAGTTTTGCTGCTGACGTTGCCCGTGGTCTTCCAACCGCCATCACACTCGCAGGCGATAATGCGGCGCAAGTATCAGCCATTGCGAAAGCGCTCAGCACATCAACATTTCGCATCTATGTTTCTGACGACATGGTGGGCGCTCAAATCGGGGGTGCTGTAAAGAATGTGCTGGCGATTGCATCCGGTATTTGCGCTGGCAAGCAGCTGGGTGCTTCTGCGCAGGCCGCACTTCTGGCGCGTTCATTTGCCGAGCTTCGTAGACTGGCTGCTGTGCTTGGTGCAAAACCCGAAACACTGTTTGGGCTGTCGGGGTTGGGTGACCTGTCTCTCACCTGTTCAAGCGCTCAGTCCAGAAACTTTTCTCTTGGCTTTGAACTGGGGAAAGGGGTTTTGTTGAAAGAGATACTTTCAACCCGGCGTGCCGTTTCCGAAGGTGTATATACGGCAGGTGTTGTGCGCGATCTGGCAATCAGAAATAAAATTGATATGCCTGTCAGCACTGCCGTGGCCAGTATTGTTGTAGATGATGCAAATGTGGATGAACAAATCATGCAACTCATGATGCGTCCGCTGAAAGCTGAAGACGAGTAAGATACAAGGGAAAATATCCAGATGGCGTATTGGTTGTTTAAATCCGAACCGTTCAAGTTCTCCTGGGAAATGTTGAAGGCTAAAGGTAGCAAGGGCGAGGAGTGGGACGGTGTACGCAATTATCTTGCCCGCAACCATATGCGCTCAATGCAGATTGGTGATCTTGGCTTTTTTTATCACTCCAATGAGGGGCTCGAAGTTGTTGGAATCTGTGAGGTCTGTGCGTTGGCACATCATGACTCGACAACTGATGATCCTCGTTGGGAGTGCGTGGATATCAAGGCTGTGATGGACATGCCCCGGCCTGTGACGCTGGCCGAAGTCAAGGCCAACCCGGCACTGGCAAAAATGTCATTGGTTACATCCATGCGCCTTTCTGTTCAGCCGGTGCTTCTGGATGAGTGGATTGAAGTTTGTCGGATGGGTCATTTGTCCAATCCTCCCATGACCAAATGACAGCGACAGCTGATCGGCACAGTTTTGTAATTCAGAACACCCAATTGCTCCAGGTGCCGCTGGTTCCTGAGATTGTGCTGCATCTTGCACATGAAGCTGTGCCCTTGTGGCAAAAGACAGAGGAAGAGCTGGGTGAACTGGGGCTGCCACCACCGTTCTGGGCTTTTGCATGGGCAGGTGGCCAGGCGCTTGCACGACATATACTGGATAACCGGGAAGTTGTTACAGGCAGGAGGGTTCTTGATCTGGCGTCCGGGTCCGGGCTTGTGGCGATTGCAGCCAGGCTTGCTGGTGCGCTGGATGTATTGGCGGTTGACATAGATGCTTTTGCTGCACAGGCGATATTGATCAATGCGTCTGCAAATAATGTTCAAGTTGATGTTAAAACGGCAAATCTGCTTGAGATGCCTCCACCGTTTGTTGATGTGATACTTGTTGGTGATCTTTTTTATGAAAAGACACTTGCTGCGAAATTACTGGAATGGCTTGAGCAGGCCCAGGCAAAGGGCGTGACAGTTTTGATTGGTGATCCCGGCCGGTCGTATTTGCCCCGCGAAAAACTGATTTCCTGCGCAGCCTACGAGGTACCGGTGACCCGCGATCTTGAGGATGCAGAAATCAAACATACACAGGTATGGAAACTGGGTTGAACAAGGATCATCATGTTCGACACAAGACGCATTGCCTTAGCACAAACTCCTTCGCATAATGGCACCAATCAATCACACTTCAAGACGTGACTGCAGGGAGAAAATGCTCATGACCAGTAAAACCTACAAAGTCCAGGCTGCCTGGAAAAAGAATGCCCTGATTGATAATGACGGTTATCTGAAAATGTATAATCAGTCAGTGAAGGACCCCGATAAATTCTGGGGCAAACACGGCAAGCGCATTGACTGGTTCAAACCGTACAAGAAGGTCAAGAGCACCAGTTTTTCCGGCAACGTCTCCATCAAGTGGTTTGAAGATGGTGTCACCAATGTTTGTTACAATTGCGTTGACAGGCATCTGAAGAAACGCGGCAACCAGACGGCCATCATCTGGGAAGGGGACAACCCCTTCGACGACAAGAAGATCACCTATAACGAGCTTCACGACAAGGTTTGTCGTCTCTCCAACGTGATGAAGGAAAACGGTGTCAAAAAGGGTGATCGGGTAACCATCTATATGCCAATGATCCCGGAAGCAGCATACGCCATGTTGGCGTGCGCGCGTATAGGCGCAGTGCATTCCATCGTGTTTGGCGGGTTTTCTCCTGACGCCCTTGCGGGACGGATTGTTGATTGCAAGTCGACTTTTATCATTACTGCCGATGAAGGCTTGCGCGGAGGTAAACCCGTTCCGCTCAAGGCCAACACGGACAAGGCAATCGAGATTGCTGCAAAGGGCAAGGTGAAGGTCAAGAAGGTGCTGGTGGTGCGCCGTACAGGTGGGAATATTGGTTGGGTTGAGGGACGCGATGTCTGGTATCAATCGGCCATTTCAGCGGCAAGCCCGAACTGTCCGCCAGAAAAGATGAAGGCAGAAGACCCGCTCTTTATTCTTTATACATCCGGTTCAACAGGCCAGCCCAAGGGTGTTCTTCACACAACCGGCGGTTACCTCGTATGGGCGTCAATGACGCACGAGTACGTGTTTGATTATCATGAAGGTGATGTCTACTGGTGTACGGCGGATGTGGGTTGGGTCACCGGGCACAGCTATATCGTTTACGGACCGCTTGCCAATGGCGCAATTACGCTGATGTTCGAAGGTATCCCGACCTATCCGGACGCAGGTCGTTTCTGGGATGTTTGTGACAAGCACAAGGTCAATATTTTCTACACAGCGCCAACTGCGATCCGTGCACTTATGGGCGCAGGCGATGACTTTGTGAAGCGTTCTTCCCTCAAAGATCTTCGCTTGCTCGGCTCTGTGGGCGAACCGATCAATCCGGAAGCCTGGGAATGGTATTATAACGTCGTCGGCAAGAAGAAATGCCCCATTGTCGATACCTGGTGGCAAACCGAAACTGGTGGCATCATGATAACGCCGCTGGCAGGTGCCACCAACCTTAAGCCCGGTTCTGCTACAAGACCGTTTTTCGGTGTTCAACCGCAGCTCGTCGATAATGAGGGCAATGTACTGGATGGCGCGACTGACGGTAATCTCTGTTTGACAGATTCATGGCCAGGCCAGATGCGCACTGTTTATGGTGACCATAAACGCTTTATCCAGACCTACTTCTCAACCTATAAGGGCAAGTACTTTACAGGTGATGGCTGTCGCCGCGACAAGGATGGGTATTACTGGATTACCGGACGTGTGGATGACGTGATCAATGTATCGGGTCATCGCATGGGCACTGCAGAAGTTGAATCAGCCCTGGTTGCTCATGAAACAGTTTCGGAAGCTGCTGTTGTTGGTTATCCGCATGATATCAAGGGACAGGGTATTTACTGTTATGTCACCTTGATGACGGGACAGGCCCCATCGGACGACCTCAAGAAGCAGCTGGTGGCGCATGTGCGTAATGAAATCGGTCCCATTGCATCTCCGGACAAGATCCAGTTTGCCCCGGGCCTGCCGAAAACCAGATCCGGCAAGATCATGCGACGTATCCTGCGCAAGATTGCTGAAGACGATTTTGGTTCACTCGGAGATACATCAACATTGGCTGACCCCACTGTTGTGGATGACTTGATAGAAAATCGGCAGAACCGAAAATAAGTCCATATTCTGGTTGCGTGTTCACAATCTGGTGAATAAGACCTGGCTGGTTTGTTCTGTCAATATTTAGCTGTTACAGTACAAATACTGCTCGGGGTTGAAGAATGTACAGAAACCTGATTTCACGCATAGCCGTTTTGATGCTGCTTTTCGCAGTAATTGCGAAGCCGTGTGCAGGTCTATTTGTCAAACCCGCCCTGGCTGATCCGTTACGTTCGGGCGTAGAGCTTTCGCTGGTCGAAACGAATGATTTGGCGAAAAAGTGCAAGAGCAAATGCCTTGTTGCCCGCAGCGAAGAAATTGATTCGACATTATTACTCAAAGCTCCATACAAGCCTTCAACTGGCGACTGGCCTGCAAATGTAGGACTCGCCAATGCAATTCAAGCACCAATTTCTGATGTAAAACCGGTAAATCTTTCCGTTATGCAGAAAATTGGCAGGCGGCTTGCCGTCCTCGCACGGCTTTTGCTTTGAGATTTGGGAAACTATCCTTTATCAACTGCACTCTCAGATTGTAGAGTGGTTCACCAGAATCAAAAGTCCATCAGGACAAACAAACAGGAGACCATGAAAATGGATCGCCGCGTATTTTTATCAAGTCTGGCAGCACTTGCCGCCTCTTCAACGTCAGCACTGGCTGAAGCCCGTGTTCGTTACAACTTCGGCCCAACACCGCCATCGACAACAGGTGACCGGACCAAGAAAACAGTTATCCGCCGTGCTTCCGGATATCGCGGAAAGAGGACCATATCCTATTCCACCAGCGAAAAGCCTGGCACAATTATTGTCAATGCGCGCAAGCGTAAGCTTTACTTTGTATTGCCAGACGGCAAGGCAATTGAGTATGGCGTTGGTGTTGGTCGGGTAGGTTTTGGCTGGTCAGGCACCGCACGAATAGCGCGCAAGGCCGAATGGCCTGCATGGCACCCTCCAAAGGAAATGATCGAGCGCGAAAAGAAACAGTATGGCCGTACCTTGCCAGTGCGTATGGAAGGCGGTCCGAATAATCCGCTTGGTGCGCGCGCGCTTTATCTCTTCCAGGGCAAGGTTGACACCTTGTACCGAATCCATGGAACAAACGCTCCGCATACAATTGGTACTGCCCAATCTTCTTGATGCATTCGCATGTTGAACGAGGAAGTGATTGACCTGCACAACAGGGTCAAGGTTGGTGCAAAGGTCATTGTCAGCTAGTCATTTGACTATCTGGTCAAGATGACCGGTTCACCTGGGGTATCATGGGCGGTTTTCGAT
>JBAUGO010000314.1:0-6719 GCA_049679775.1 Anderseniella sp. | reverse complement strand
TATGCCATGGCACAACATCTGGCTGAACTGGATTGTATCGCCAGCAATCCTGACCGGGCTGATTTTGAAAACACAATCGTTGCGTTTGAAAAATCCGGTGATGCGTTGGGCAAGGTGGAAGCCTTGTTCTGGCACAGGGCCGGGACAGCTGGCACACCTGTGATCCAGGCACTGGAACGTGAAATCGGACCACAGCTTGCCAGGCACAGTGCAGCGATTTACATGGATGAAAAGCTGTTTGCTCGCATTGATGAGCTTTATCAAAAAACGGACCAGCTGAATCTGACATCTGAACAGGCGCGTGTGCTCGAACTGCATCATAAGCGGTTCATCAAGCAAGGTGCTGCGTTGATGGCTGATGCGAAGCTGCGGCTTGCAGAGATTGATCAGCGTCTTGCGTTTCTGGCCGCGCAGTTTGGACAAAACGTTCTGGCAGATGAAAACAACTGGACGCTTATTCTGGATGCTGAGGAAGATCTGGCTGGTTTGCCTGACAACCTGGTTGATGCAATGGCAGAAGCTGCCACTGAGCATGGTAATGAAGGAAAGCATGCCGTGACGTTGTCCCGGTCCATCATTGAGCCGTTTCTAAGCTCTTCCTCGCGAGCTGACTTACGCGAGATTGCCTTTAAGGCATGGTCGATGCGCGGGCAAAATCCAGGCGAAACGAATAATTCCGGTGTCATTTCTGAAACATTGAGTCTACGTCATGAGCGGGCCGGGCTTTTAGGATATGCAAGTTTTGCGGACCTGAAACTGGATGGCACCATGGCAAAGTCAGCATCTGCTGTTAATGGGCTTTTGGGAAAGGTATGGGCAGCTGCCAAAACCAGTGCGGCTGATCATTATGCGCAACTTCAACAACTCGCTGTACGTGAGGGGCATAATGAACCCCTCAAGGCTTCGGACTGGCGCTACTACACAAACCTGCTGCGCGAGGAAAAGTTTGATCTGGATGAAGGACTGCTAAAACCGTATTTCCAGCTTCAGAACATGATTGAGGCTGCTTTTGATGTGGCAGGCAAGCTGTTTGGCCTGTCGTTCAAGGAGCGCACTGACATTGTCGGACCTCACCTGGATGCACGCGTATTTGAAGTGCGTAATCGGGATGGCAAGGTGTCGGGCATCTTCATCGGTGATTATTTTGCCCGCTCGGCAAAGCGCTCTGGTGCGTGGATGAGCCAGCTTCAATATCAGCATGGGCTTGATGGCGGTCAAATCCCCCTGATCATGAACGTGATGAATTTTGCCAAACCGGCAAAAGGGTCGCCTGCCTTATTGTCACTGGACGATGCCCGCACCCTGTTTCATGAGTTTGGCCATGCCTTGCACGGTCTGTTGTCCCGGGTGACGTACCCATCGATTGCCGGTACATCAGTATCGCGGGACTTTGTTGAGCTGCCATCACAACTTTACGAGCATTGGCTGACCGTACCTGAGGTATTGCAAAAGCATGCCCGCCATATGAGCACGGGTGAACCCATACCCGAAGACATGCTGAACAAGGTGCTGGCATCGCGCTCATTCAATGCGGGTTTCAATGCCGTCGAGTTTACGTCTTCTGCTATTGTTGACATGCGCTTTCATGAACAGTCAGCAGACACAGAGATTCTATCTGATCCACTCAAGTTCGAACAGGATGTATTGGCGAGCCTGACGATGCCGGATGCGATAACGATGCGCCATCGCAGCCCGCATTTCCTGCATGTGTTCTACGGTGATGGGTATGCCGCTGGATACTATAGCTATATGTGGTCTGAAGTGCTTGATGCAGATGCCTTTCAAGCATTTGAAGAAACGGGTGATGTGTTTGACACCCGTCTTGCAGAAAAGCTGGAACGTGAGATTTATTCATCCGGCAATTCTGTTGATCCCGAAGCTGCTTACACGGCATTCCGGGGTCAATTGCCCACGCCTGAAGCCATGCTGAAGAAACGCGGCCTTGCTGCCTGAACCGGCCTCAGGATGGATTGCCTGACAGGGCTCCGCGCTTGCCGTGATATTCAGGCTTGTCAGTGCCGCATGTGAAGTTTGGTGCAATGGTGTCGGCAACATGCCTGGCCAGCTCATTTGCACCAGAATTTGCCAGCGCATCCACATAACCTGCCACGCATGCTTGTCTGTCATTGGCTTGACCTACACGAGAGATGACCAGAACCTGACCAACGCGTGCCGGATCTGCAGAGCCTTGATCATCTGTATTTTCAATGAACCAGCGCAGTACAGTGGCGATAGGCTTTCCTTGCTTGATGCGCCACTCAACCGTGTCACCAATACGGTTCCACTGTCCAAAGCTTTGCCAGATTGTACGGGTATTTTTGTCAATGTGGCCAAACTGTACCGAGTGCCTCAAGTCGCCTTCGGCAAAGTGGACATCATATTCATCAAGACCTGCACACAGCATGGTGATGGACCCACCTTCCTCGATTTCTTTCAGCACCGTGCAGGTTTTATGTAAGTCAATTTTTGTGTAGGTGCTGGTGATGTCTGCGGCGTTTGCAAAAATTGAAAATACGACAAGAGTCGATAAAGCCAGAATGTATTTTTTCATGCTATACCTTCCTTCCACAATCGATAAGGGCGTCGTGGTTCACGGTCATTCCATGCCTTACCATTAGCGAAGGAAATAACATGCGCATAGATGCGATATCTATTGGAGCCAATCCGCCTGAAGAGGTGAATACCATCATTGAAGTGCCAATTGGTGGCGAGCCAATAAAGTACGAGATGGACAAGGAAGCGGGGACCATGGTGGTGGACCGTTTTCTCTATACCTCCATGCGATACCCAGGCAATTATGGGTTCATTCCGCATACCTTGTCAGAAGACGGCGATCCTTGTGATTTGCTGGTGATTTCTCAGCGTACACTGGTGCCGGGTGCTGTTATTGCGGTACGACCTGTGGGTGTGATGAAAATGGAAGATGAAGCAGGCGGTGATGAAAAGATCATTGGCGTGCCGGTCAGCCGAATTTCGAGACGCTATGATAAGGTGTTCAATTATACCGACCTACCCGAAATCCAGGTGAAACAGATCGAACATTTTTTTGAGCACTACAAGGATCTGGAGGCCGGCAAGTGGGCCAGGACAAATGGATGGGGCGACGCGGATGAGGCACGTCGCCTGATTGTTGAAGCAATAGAAAGAGCAAAGGCTGCCAAGTGAGAGACGAGCCTTTAGCCTAAAGCCCTTTTACATTTCAGGTACAGGCACACCCTCGATGGCGCAGGCCGCATGAACGGTGTTGTGAAGCAGGCAGGCAATTGTCATAGGGCCAACACCACCGGGAACGGGGGTAATGGACCCTGCAACAGCAGCGCAACTGTCATAGTCACAGTCACCGACGATGCGGGCTTTACCATCCCGCTCTATGCGGTTGATACCCACATCAATGACGCACGAACCGGGCTTGAGCCAATCACCCTTGACCATTTCTGCCCGTCCGACGGCGGCAATGACCAGGTCAGCGCGCCGAACAACACCGGGTAGGTCCTTTGTGCGGCTATGGGCAATCGTGACAGTGCAGTTTTCCTCCAGGAGCAATTGTGCAACCGGCTTGCCCACAATGTTGGAACGCCCAATTACCACTGCGTCCAGTCCAGAAAGGGAGCCGAGTGCATCTTTCGCCAGCATGACGCTTCCGACAGGTGTACATGGCACAAGTGATTCCTGACCAGTCGCAAGACGTCCAGCGTTGACCACGTGAAACCCGTCTACATCCTTTGCCGGGTTGATCGAGTTTATTACCTTGTTGGCGTCAATATGATCCGGCAATGGCAATTGCACCAGAATGCCATGGATAGTTGGGTCATTGTTGAGTTGATCAACCATTGCCAGAAGATCTGATTCCGATGTGGACACGTCCATCTTGTGCTCAACTGACTTCATGCCGACTTCGACGGTTTGCTTCGCCTTGTTGCGCACATACACCTGACTGGCAGGATCTTCACCAACGAGCACGACCGCGAGGCCCGGTATCAGGTTGTGTTGGGATTTTAGGTGTTCGATGGCGGTGGCGATTCGAGTTCTCAATCCTTCGGCAAATTTCTTGCCGTCGATGACTTTTGCTGCGCACATAAGTATTGTCCCTCTGGTCAATCGGGTTTTTGATAAAGCGATCTGATCTAGACCACGTATTCGTGGATAAGCCTTTGCAAGAACATCAGTCCAAGCAATAGAACCAGCGGCGACAGATCAATGCCACCAATGTTTGGCAGAACCCGACGTATGGGGCCAAGCAATGGCTCGCTCAAGCGGTGTAGGGTATAGTTGATCTGACGCACGACATCATTCGAGTTGTTCAAGACATTGAATGCCATCAACCAGCTCATCACAACCATGATGAGAATGACCCAGAATACGATGAAGACTAGTTGATCAAAAAGCCAGACAAGTGATTGCATTTGGTTTCGTCCGATTACAGCTCAGGTTTGTGATAAAGATGTAGCGGTGACGGGCCCTTTGCGCAAGCACAGCAGGGGCTTTGCATGATAAATTTCACCCAGGTTGCCCTGTGGTAAAATTACCACGCTTGTGCTAAAATCCGTTTGGGCGATATTTCTCCAAACACATTCGTGTGTTTGTTATTGCTAAATATTGTATTTGAGACCTCAGGAATAACGCTATGTCGTTCAAGAATTGTTCGCTGACTTCATGTTTGGCATTAGGCTTGCTGAGTTCGGCTGGCCCTGTAATGGCTGGTGACTATGATGATCTTTTCCAGCAACGCTATGATAGTCCTGAAGATATCGGTGTACTGGGCAGTTTTGTGTCGAAGGCTGTTGAGGTTGGACAATATGATCAGGCCATCTCAACGCTGGAACAACATCTTGTAAAGTATCCTCGTGATGCAAGGGCAAAGTTCAATCTTGCCAAGGCTTATGCCAATACAGGAAGCTGGGAGCTGGCCAAACGCAATCTGGAGGATGCTCTTGAAATTGGCGATCTTACTCCTCAAGAAGCTGACATCGCACAAAAGCTACTGGCACGCACCAATGGTGCCTTGGCGGGCTTTGAATGGGCGCTTGATGCAACTGTCGGCATCCGCTCTACATGGCTTGAAACTGACCAGATGAACGTGTTTCCGGCTGATGCGGATGGATGGCGCGACCGGCAGGATTTCAATCCATATTTTGGCGCCAGCGGTTCACTGCGGATGGATCTGGATACACCGTTGAATGACGCATTGATATGGTCGGGCGGGTTCCTGGCCGAGCGGCGCTATGAAGATATCAATACAGGCGATTTCAATCCATTTGGATCAAATCGTGGGGGTGTCTATCTGCATAATCGGGGCCATATGGCCCTCACCCTGGACAAGGGAATTGAGACAACGGATATTGATGCCTTGCGTGTCCAGTTCGGCGTTTTTGCATCATGGCGGACATATAATCCAAGTGTCACAGATGTGTCCTTGGGTACGTCATTAAGAATGATAGTTCAACCCAGCGTGGATACAGCCTTCTATCTGGAGGGCAAGTATTCCAATTTGGAACAATCCAGTAATTTGCCTGCTGAACATCGCATAGAAGTTGAGGCTGGTGCGAGCTGGCGGCTTTCACATGAGCATTCAGTTGGTGTAGCGGTTAAGTGGCTCAATGAGCTGAACGAGGACCCATGGATCAAGGTATCGGAAAGTCGTGAGCTCGAAGTCAGTTATTCAGGGTTATTGCCTTATCGCCCCTTTGAGTCGATATGGACGCATCAGATAGTTGCGGGCTACGGTGACTTTGCAACGCGCCAAAATGCAGCCTTTGAGTTTTTCGTACCGGCCGCACAAGAAGGAGAGTACTGGAAAGCAAGCTGGCGTCATACTTTCCAGATTGATGGTCAAAACAGCATTTCGCTAGACTACACATTTCGTCGCGTTGATTTTGATACAGCCCCTTTTTCGTTTGACAGTGACAATACGATCCATTCCACCGGGGTCAGTTACACCAAGTCCTTTTGAGTGTCAGAGACAGGAAATCACATGCTGAAAATATCACCAATTTTTGCGTTGATTGCGATGGCGGGAGTTATGCAATCGCTGGTGTCCGTCTCTCATGCAGAGACGGTTGGCAAGATGACGGCAGTGCAAACTCAGGTACAAAAAGCAGGCGCTGGCGTTATTGGTGTTGGTGCGGACATAGAGCTGGGCGACAAGTTGCGCAGTAACTCCACCGGTCTTGGCATGATTGTTTTCAAGGATGAATCAAGCGCCAAGCTGGGGCCAAACTCGCGCCTGACCATTGATGAGTTTGTCTATAGTCCAGGTGGTTCAGGTTCGCTTGGTATCTCGATGGATCGAGGTGTGTCGAGATTTTATGGCGGCCAGGTTTCCAAAAAAGGTCAAATGAGTGTGCGTACACCACATGTGATCCTTGGTGTGCGCGGTGGCATTGTTGAGGTCAGTGTTGCCAGGGGCCGCACGGTCGGCATATTGCGTGCAGGAAAATTGACGTGCTCATCAGATGGCGTGGTTCGAGTGATAACCAAACCGGGATTTGCCTGCATCTCGGATGGCTCAACAATACAAGTGGCGCGCTCCAACAACAGTTTTGAAGTGCTTGACAGCAAGAGCAAAATAGCTGGAACCGGGACGCCGGGTTTGCGTGGTCCGGGTCTGGAAGTAGAGGCCGGCTGCTTGAGTGCCGGCGCTTCGGGAGCTGGTAATTGCATCAGTCGCAATGGAAAACTGCCAACACCTGACGGCGGGCGCAGGCCAGAGACTCCAGGAT
>JBAUGO010000313.1:0-5641 GCA_049679775.1 Anderseniella sp. | reverse complement strand
GGTGAAATACTCTGACCCGTTGTTGTCATAACCGAACGCCACCAGCCTGTGATCAGGTGAATGGGAAGATCCACCAATGCGAAAGTATTCGTGACCGTCTGCCTCCTTGTTGCCATCCAGCAGTATGGTTTCTGCACCACCTTTCACCGGCTTGCGAACAAACACAGGCTGCTGACCACCGGTCACATATTTTACGCCATATTCATAATCACCATCACGAGCTGGCACACTTGAATCATCTTCCTTGATGCGACCTTTCAATTCACCAAACACGGTTTCCTGCAAGGCCTTCGTGGGGGCCATTTCCTGATCTACAAAGTCATTCTCTGCTTCAAGGTATTTGCGGATATCAAGCGCCAATACCGAAGGGTCTTTCATGACGTCTTGCCAGTTTTCAGCGCGCAGCCAGCCATAATCATCAGTAATGGACTGGCCATGAAATACGCGCGAAATCGGCTTTTTCACAGCCCTTGGTGGGGTTTTGGTCATTGGATATCCATGTTGGAAAATTATCGAGTTGCTACTTTTACGCACAACACACCCTTAGCAGATGAAGCATAAGCATAAAAAGCCCCACCTGCGCGCAAGTGGAAGGCCATAAAACGCCTCAATGAGATGTCTGTATCAGCTTTCTGATTTTGGTCGAAAGTCCATGGCAACCCCGTTCATGCAATAGCGCTGACCGGTTGGTACTGGTCCATCTGGAAATACATGACCAAGATGCCCGTCACAATTGGCACAACGCACCTCCGTGCGCGTCATGAAGAATGATCGATCGGTATGTTCATTCACAGCCTCGGGAGACTTGGGAGCAAAGAAGCTTGGCCAGCCAGTGCCAGAGTCAAATTTGGCGTCGGACTTGAACAGATCAGCTCCGCATCCGGCACAGATATAAGTGCCTTCTTGCTTATTGTTATTGAAAGGGTGAGAGCCTGCGCGTTCCGTTCCGTGTTTTCTGAGAACGCGGTATTGCTCTTCGCTGAGTTGTTCGCGCCACTCAGCATCTGTTTTGGTCTTTGCATCACTCATCGCAGTCTAATCCCTATCAAAGTACAAAATTATGGACTGGGCAATCATTGCTGGTTTTTCAAGTCGATCAACGTCCACACTAACATCATAGATTGCTCTTACGTGATCGTTTTCAAGTGTAGTGCGTACGATCGTCATGCTTGCCCTGATCCTGTCTCCTGCCAGTACGGGTGCCAGAAACCGCACCTTGTTGAGACCGTAGTTGATCATCTTTCCAACATTGGCAATCTGTATCAGATCATAGCTCGCAGGCGCCAGAAGGGACAAGGTCAAGTATCCGTGAGCAATGGGAGCGTGACCAAACTCTGCTTCGGTACGGGCGGCATCAAGATGTATCCATTGGGTGTCACTGGTTGCCGTTGCGAACTGATTGATACGGGTTTGCGGTATTTCGATCCAGTTTCCAGGTCCGATGGTTTCGCCTGCATGATCGGCCAGTTGACGTGCTGTCTTTATCTGCAACAATTTGTGGCTCCTGTTCGGCAATAAAAATCATTTTGTTAAGCCGCTTTATACCATTGATGGTGTTTTCTGCAGCTTGCGATTGAAAATGCAGGATTATGTGGGCGGCCTGGTGGAAACTCAAATCGATATTTCAGGAGCATCCCCGGTAGTGGGATATGGCGCTCTGGTGTCTGTCGTCGGACTGCAGTTCGATCATGATCGCGTGGCCTTGCCTGAAACCGATCCTCTCTCGGATAACCATACTGCAACACCTCATGATTTGTTGTCGCCTGCTGGCAGTTTGTCCATTGACGCACAGACACGCTCAAGATTTGAAATTCACATCTGTGCACCTGAAATCAACGAACCACATCTGGCAATAGAATCAGCCTTGCCCGACGCGGAAAAGAGCATTCCTGAACAGGTTGCTCCAGCACCGACAATGCTGGGAACTCAATCCATGGCGGCAGCGAGCCGTAATCTGGTTTCAATCATGACATTGCCTTCGGGTCAGGCGCAACCACAAGAACGCATTTTTGCAGGCGATGCACTCGTCGGGATTCTGCCTCATCTGCCGTCGTCCGAGTTGATCAACCTGACCAGAACCGTTGCACGGCTTGAATTTGTGTCGGATCGTTTGCGGACTTTTCTGGTGACCCATGACGATACTGACATTTCCTGCAGGATGTTGAAAGATGCCCATCATGTTTCAGATTCTGATCTGCTGAAAATCATTGGCAAGGGCAATGAGCATCAATTACGCCTCATCGCCAGGCGCAGGATACTGAGCATCCTTGTGTGCAATGCCATCATTCAATCAGGTAATTTGGCTGCAATTCTGGACCTGTTACGTAATCAGGAAAGTCAGTTGTCTGGTGATGCTTTCAGCAGTTTGCCAGACTTGGTCAAAGGCAAGCCAGACCTTGAATCAGCTTTGTGCAATCGTTCAGAACTTCCACCGGCGATTGGTTTGCAATTATTCTGGCAGGTGGGTCAAAATCTGCGTCGGTTCATATTGAGCAGGTTTCTGACCGAGTCTGCGGCCTTGGGGCGCGTCATGGAGACCGGCATGATAGCCGGTGCAATACCACCAATTGGTGGGCAGGCTTCCGCCAGCGACATAGAGTTGCTTGTTTCCCAGATTGAAAATGGTGACAGCCAGGCTGCCGCTACGCTGGCTCGCTGCTGTCGTGTTGCACCCGAGACGGCTTTGAAAATCGTCAGCGACACGGGTGGAGAGCCAATGGCGGTTGTATTCAAGTGCCTGGCACAATCCCGACTGGCCATGGCCGAGGCGCTCAAGCGTTGGCTTGCGTCAGAAAAGTGCATGATCAATGGTGATAGCAGGCTTATTGAGCTTCATGCCCTGTTTGACAGCCTTTCCTATAACAAGGCCCGGATGTTGTTGTCATACTGGGATTGGCATTCACGTGAAGCTGGTCCTTACACGTTGATTGGTCATTGATAAAATAATCAACCCTAAAATTCATTCTGCTTTTCCAAATATTAAAATTTTATAATTATTTCATGCCGCTCTTTTTTGCGTGTTTTGCGAGAATTTAATACTTCAACACAACCGTATTTCAAAACTTAATATATCATTTTTATTGCTCAAGTCAGTGCTTTAATATAGCTTTGCCGCAAATCACGGTTGTTTTGGAAAAGGACAAGCCAATGCAGGAAATTAATGAGCAAGACACGACTTTTGTAGAGCTAACAACGGAAATTGTTTGCGCATATGTGGGTAACAACGCGGTGCCTTCTGCTGATATTCCAGCCCTTATAAAGAATGTCCATGCAGCACTTTCCGAAGCTGCCAATTCCACTGCGGCAGACAATGCGCCCGCGCCCGAACCTGCTGTTGCGATTGGTAAATCCATCATGCCGGATTATCTGATCTGTCTTGAGGATGGCCTGAAGTTCAAGTCCCTGAAGCGGCATTTACGCACCTCGTATAATCTCACACCAGAAGAATACCGCGAAAAATGGGGTCTGAAGCACGATTATCCCATGGTTGCCCCTAATTATGCTGCCGAGCGTTCCAAGCTCGCCAAGAAGATCGGGTTGGGTGTGGGACGGCGCAAGCAGAAATAATCTGCCTGATTTTCTCCACTGAAAATGACAAGGTGAGGGAGTAAGCCCTTGCGGATCAATGTGCTCATTGTCACTATTGCGTGAGAGTAATTTGATCCGGGAAGGGGCTGTCGTGAAAGAGGCAATTGAGGCTTTCCGCCTGCAACTTGTTGTGCCAGCACAAAGGGAAGTCTTTGATTGCTGGCTGGAATGCAGACAAGACGGTTTGCTGCCAAAGCGACAATCTTTCAACCCGTGTTCGATACCTGCCTTGCTTCCCAGCATCAGTATCATTGATGTTTTGCCGGACGATCGCTTCAAGGTCCGCCTTGCCGGCACACGACTTCGCGACGTGTTTGATCGGGAAATCACCGGACTATCTGTCGCCGAGCTGGAAAGACTATCAAACCCCGGCTATTGGCAGCGAGCGTGTTCCGCCGTGGTTTCATCAAGAATGCCGGTTCATGGAGCTATCAGGTCTCCGCGCGTGACAAAGGATCATCTCGTCCAGTTCTGGATGCGGATGCCCTTTGTGAATGAGGATGGGCGCATTTCCCAATTACTCGGTTTTGACGTGTGCATACCTTCGCTTGATATTGATTTCGATCTTGCTGATTGCGATCAGGGATCACCGGATTTAATGGCAATATAGGTTGACATTCTTATAAGCTAAGATTATTATCCTAACCCTTCAAAAGGAGTTAGGCGCATGTACATTTCTTCTTCCCTATCTGTTTCCGAAAATCAGGTGCGCCGCGAAGCGGTGGCCATCCTGAAATGTCTTTCCAGTCATGACAGCTATCTTACCTTTTCGGATATTTCAGCTGATGCCTATACGCTCATGTCGATGCAAAACGATTTCAAAAAACCGATTACGCTGGTTGCGAAAAAGCTCGTAAAAGCAATGGTAAAAATTGGTTTGATTCAACCTGATCCGCTTGGTCGTTTTATCATTTCAGAAGGTGGTCGGCGCTGGATGACTGCGAATAAGCAGCCAAAAACAGGTGTTTCACGGACAGGTCCGAAAGTTGAAAAGCCTATAAATCCCAAAGTGGGGGTCATTGTGAATGATTGCGAAAGTCCCCTGGCCTGGTTGGCGACAAGGACTGGTCCTGATGGAAAGCCGTTGCTGAGCCAGACCATGTTTGATGCCGGAGAGAGGCTGAGGCGCGATTTTGAAATTGGCCAGTTGGGCGCTCGGGTAACCGCTTCATGGGATGCATCCATAATGTCGGGAGCCAGAGGTCGTTCAGGCCTGCCGGGCCAGATGATGTCCTCAAGTGAAACAGCGCTTTGCGCGCGTCAAAGAGTATGGAGAGCATTGCAGGCAGCAGGCCCTGGGCTGTCCTCCATCCTGTTGGAAGTCTGTTGCCTTGCAAGTGGACTGGAAGCAGCAGAAAGGCACTTAAAGTGGCCAAAGCGATCTGCCAAACTGGTTCTGGTGATGGCGCTTGACAGGCTGGTGGAGCACTACGGCCAAGGTGAAAGAAGTGAACACAAGGCAGTCAGAAAAACGGCAAGTTCCTGGGGGTTGGCAGATTATCGCCCGGAGCTTCTGGGTCACCTGGCGCAATCTGACCATGTGAGCAGCTGATTGCGATTAGGCCAACATGCTCACAGCATCCGCCTTGAGGCGCGATATCATGGCAGCCAGACCGTTTGACCTTTGAGGTGTGAGCGCCTCATGCAAGCCCAGCTTTCCAAGCTCTGCCTGTACATCGGTTTCTATAATCTCACGTGGGGATTTGCCTGACAGCCGAATGTTCAAGATCGCTATAAGGCCCTTTACAATCAGAGCATCACTGTCGCCACGGAACCGTAATACGAATGGCTCCTGGGTTTTATCAACCTCAGACACCAACCAGACCTGACTGGCACAGCCTAAAACCTTGTTGGCAGGTGTTCTTTCATTGTCTGTAAGGTCATCAAGCTCGCGCCCCAGCTCAATCACATATTTATAGCGTTCTTCCCAATCATCCAGAAGCTCGAAGTCATCCAGTAGTTGTTCAAATGTTGTCAGGGCCAAGAACCGCAGCTCCTCATGTATTTATAATCATCAAGTGACTGGATAGAGGCCGGGCGTATGGATGGCAAG
>JBAUGO010000312.1:0-2372 GCA_049679775.1 Anderseniella sp. | reverse complement strand
GTGCCCAGGTTTATTTGGGGTGACGGTGCCTGGATTATTGCTGCTGCCTTTGTTCTGGCAATTATCGGTTCCATCGCACTCTACAGATGGGCAAAAGCACGCCAGGAAGCAACGGGTGAGCAGTTTCCTGTGTTTCTCTCCACGCTGGCAGCCATCATAGGACTTCCAGTTCTTGCCTACTTTATTGCCGGTCAACCTCTGCAGCTGGAGTACCCGCAATTGCAAGGGTTCAACTTCAAGGGTGGTTTGAACCTTGTTGTTGAATTTGGTGCACTGTTTCTTGCTCTGTCGATTTACACAGGTGCCTTCATTGCAGAAATCGTCCGCTCAGGCATTCTCGCTGTCAACAAAGGACAGACCGAAGCTTCTTATGCGCTTGGATTGCGGCCCAATCCTGCACTGCGACTGGTTGTGATCCCACAGGCCATGCGTATCATTATCCCGCCTTTGGCAAGCCAGTTCTTGAACCTTACCAAGAATTCGTCGCTGGCTGTAGCAATCGGTTTTCCTGATCTCGTGTCAACGGGTGGAACGGTTCTGAACCAGACCGGCCAGGCAGTGGAAATCATCGGCATCTGGATGGCTGTTTATTTGACGACATCGCTTTTGACCTCGGCTTTCATGAATTGGTTCAATTCAAGAATGAAACTGGTGGAGAGATAAACCCATGTCTGACGTTCATTCTGAAAGCTCGATTGCCTATGTACGCACCAAGGAAGTGCCGGTCCAGCCTGCGCCAGTGAACACATCGGGCCTCAATGGCTGGGTGCTGAATAATCTGGTGCCAACGCCAATCCAGGCAATTGTCTCGGCCATCCTGGTGTTTCTGGTTGTTTATTACGTCCTCATTCCGGTCATTGACTGGTCCATCATAAAGGCAGTCTGGAGCGGCGAGAGCCGTGATGCGTGTGTTGGTGAAGGACGCCAGGACGGTGCGTGCTGGGCCATGGCTGGTGCAAAATTTGGCCAGTGGATTTATGGCTTCTATCCCATTGGCGAACGCTGGCGGGTAAATATTGCATTTGTGCTCGGTATACTTGGCTTGATCCCGTTGCTGATGCCCTCAATGCCACACAAGAAACTGAACGCGATTTTCATGCTGGGTATCTACCCGGTCTTAACGCTCATCCTGTTGTCCGGCGGTCATTTCGACATTGGTACATCCACCTGGATTACTGTGGCTATTTTGACTGCATTGGTAGTTGGCCCCATTCTGTTTTTGGGCTTGGGAGCGAAAATCATTGATCCCAAAATCGCCATTACTGTTTCGGCCGTAATCGTTGCAATCGTTCTGGCCTTGTTGATTGTGTTGAGCATAAATTTCGGGCTAAGCCACGTTGAAACCGATAAATGGGGTGGGTTGTTACTCACGCTCGTTGTTGCAATCACTGGTATTGTTGCGTCTTTGCCCATCGGTATCCTGTTGGCGCTTGGAAGGCGATCTTCAATGCCTGTGGTCAAGCTTTTCTCAGTTATCTTCATTGAACTATGGCGCGGTGTTCCGCTCATCACGGTCTTGTTCATGGCGTCGGTGATGTTGCCGCTGTTTCTGCCGGATGGTGTGAGCTTCGACAAACTGCTGCGGGCACTCATTGGTGTCACGCTGTTTTCTGCTGCCTATATGGCAGAGGTTGTACGCGGTGGTCTCCAAGCCATTCCAAAGGGTCAAACCGAAGCTGCCCAGGCTCTGGGTCTGACATTCTGGCAGAACATGGGCCTGATCACCCTGCCACAAGCGTTGAAGCTGGTCATACCCGGGATCGTGAACACCTTCATCGGGCTGTTCAAGGATACAACCCTGGTTGGCATTATCGGGCTTTACGATCTTCTATTGATCATCAAGGCTGCAAACACGGATCAGAACTGGGCTGCACCTCAGACCAATTCAACGGGTCTGTTTACGGCTGCTGCCATCTTCTGGATATTCTGCTTCGGCATGTCGCGCTATTCCATGTTCATGGAACGTAAGCTCGACACCGGGCACAGAAAATAAATCACTCAATCATCGGGAGCCAAATCAATGGCAACAGCTACAAACAAAAAAGCCTCGTCCGCCCGGTCCGCCAAGACCGAAGACGTGGCCATCCAGATTGCCAAGATGAACAAGTGGTACGGTGATTTTCACGTGCTGCGTGACATTGATCTTACGGTGTATCGTGGCGAACGCATTGTCATTTGCGGGCCGTCAGGTTCTGGCAAGTCTACCTTGATCCGCTGCATCAATCGTCTGGAAGAGCACCAGAAAGGCAAGATTGTTGTCGATGGCATCGAGTTGACCGATGACCTGAAAAAGATCGACGAGATCCGTCGTGAAGTTGGAATGGTGTTCCAGCATTTCAATCTGTTTCCGCATCTGACCATTCTGGAAAATT
>JBAUGO010000311.1:0-2340 GCA_049679775.1 Anderseniella sp. | reverse complement strand
GTGTAACTCGATCAAACTGGCTGCGACTGTAGGAGAAGCCACCCGCCAGCGCCAGGACACGACCAGTATGCGGGTCCATGGCAATGAGGGCACCTTCCACTTCCGGTATCTGAACAAGATGATAGTTTTGACCATCACCGGTTGGAGCGACATAAACCACATCACCTTCTGCCAACACATCCCCAACAAGCTTGACCTTTTTGCCAAGCTTTGCACCGTCATCATCGACACCCAGGCTTTTACGTGCCCATGTCAGGTTTTCCAGTGGGATGACACCTTCCTTGGGATTAAGGGCCTTGCCCTTGACAACCTGGGTCGGACGCAAACCAATGCGTGCCTGATTATCAGAAACCTCAAGGACAACCGACAGCTGCCACGGATAAACATCCGTCAACTGGTTCATCTTGGCCAGTTCCTGAGGCCAGTCCGGTGTCAGGTTTATTTGCTTCACCGGTCCACGCCAACCGTGATCACGGTCAAACTTGATCAATCCTCCAGCCAATGCCTGACGGGCAAAAATCTGCATTTTGGGTACGATTGTTGTTCGCACAGACAACCCGCCAGTGCGCAAAACATCCTTACCATAAATGCGCTCAACAGACTGCCTGGCCTCTTCGGTAAAGTATTCAGCAGCAAACAGCTTGGCGCCGAATGGCCGCAAGGTAACGACAATATCCAGTTTCTGCGCCTGCTTCATTTCAGCCTGGGTTATGTAGCCGTTTTCGTGCATCCGCTCGAGAACCCAATTGCGCCGCTCAATAGCGCGAGCCTTATGCTGGACCGGATGATAATTATTCGGACCCTTGGGCAGTGCTGCAAGATAGGCGACCTGAGCCAGGTCAAGTTCACCGAGCGATTTGCCAAAATAGTTCAACGAAGCGGCTGCCACACCATACGAGTTCTGCCCCAGGAAAATCTCGTTCAGATAAAGCTCAAGGATCTGCTCCTTGGTAAATGAGCTTTCCATCCGCAAGGCAATCAATGCCTCGCGCAGCTTTCGCGTAATGGTGCGTTCATTGGTCAGCAGGAAGTTCTTGGCAACCTGCTGCGTGATGGTGGACGCACCAATGAAGCGACGGTTGGAGCCTGAAAGTTTACCCTGGATATTGACAATAATAGCACGGGCCAGCGCTTCGGGGTCAACGCCCTTGTGATAGAAAAAGTTCTTATCCTCGGCAGATACGACAGCCTGCACAAGTCGTTCAGGGATTGTATTATAAGGGACAAACAAACGTCGCTGGTCGGCATATTCTGCCAGAAGCGAGCCGTCACCGGCATGAATGCGCGTCATGACAGCTGGTTCATACTTCGCAAGACTTTCGTGCGAAGGCAAGGTCTTGGAGGTATCATAAATGATGTAGCTGACAGCAAGTACAACTGCCAGCCCCATCGCAAAACAGAAGCCGATAAAGTATTTTATAAACTTCAGCATGAAGAAAGCCGGTCCCCGATTTCTGATCCAGACCCTGTCAGGAGCATTGTCATTAGCTATCACATGAGCGATCTTTATGGCAATCAATAGGCAACACAAAATTGCTACCTATGAAAAAGCTCACTCTACACGTTGTTGCTTGGCGGCAACCTCTGGCGAGAAGAAGCCGTCGATCGCGGCTGTGACCGCAACAGCAACCTTTTTGCGCCAGGCTTCTGAAACCAGGGCCTTCTCATCATGTCGGTTTGACAGATAGCCCAACTCAAGAAGTACTGACGGCACATCTGGAGCACGAAGCACCTTGAACCCGGCCGAACGCATCGGGCGGCTATTGAGAGCTGTGGTCGACTTCATGTTCTTGACCAGCCTTCGGGCAAAATAGATCGAATGATTCTTGGTTTCTCGCAGGGCCAAATCCATCAGTATGTTGCCGATTTCCGCATCCAGTTCTTCACCAAGATCAACACCTGCCACGATGTCGGCAGCGTTTTCCTTTTCTGCAAGAATAGCGGCTTCCTCATCTGAGGCTTTTTCAGACAAGGTATATACGGTTGCACCGCGAACCCGACTTTGACGCAAACTGTCAGCATGAATGGCGATAAAAAGATCGGCATTGTTTTGACGTGCAATGCGCACACGCTTGGCAAGCGAAATGAAGGTGTCATCATTGCGGGTTAAATGAACCTCATACCGACCGGTAGCATTGAGCTCTTTACGAAGCTTGAGTGCAAAATCCAGTACTACATTCTTTTCGATCGTGCCAGCCTTGGAAACAGTGCCACCATCAATACCTCCATGCCCCGGATCCAGTACAATAACCGGCTTGGCATTAGGCGTTTCTGGCGCTTTTTCTTCATGACCAGCTGATTGGGAATCAGGCTTCGGTCTTGGTTTTGGCACAAAGGACG
>JBAUGO010000310.1:0-13333 GCA_049679775.1 Anderseniella sp. | reverse complement strand
ATGGCAGCAAGTATGGTTTGAGGTTCGCTCATACGACCCGGTCCAAATTCACCGCACGCCATGTCACCCTCGTCAGGTCCAGTGACCAGAACGCCGTCATTGATCAAGGTAGAAAGGTTTCTTTGTGTGGCCTGGTGCTGCCACATACGTACGTTCATGGCAGGCGCAATCAGAACAGGCTTGTCAGTTGCCAGCAAGGCCGTTGTTGCAAGATCGCTGGCCTGACCAGTTGCCATCTTTGCCATGAGATCAGCGGTCGCTGGTGCCACCACAACCAGATCGGCAATTCGAGATAACTGAATGTGACCCATCTCTGCTTCATCGGTCAGGTCAAACAAATCAGTATAGACTTTTTCACCGGCCAATCCCGCTACGGAAAGAGGCGTTACAAATTGTTCGCCCCCGCGGGTGAGTATGGGTGTCACAGCAATGTTGGCCTTCTTGCAAAGGCGGATCAGTTCAAGGGATTTGTAGGCAGCAATGCCGCCACCAATGATCAGTAATATGCGTTTTTGATCTGTCATGATGTGGTCATCCTACTACAAGACCAATGCAGCTGCGAGTACCACCAATGCAATGGCACCTACCCAAAGTGCACCACGATTGGACGAGGTATGGCGTGCTTGTGCAGCAGCAATTGCTTCGGTTGTTTCAGGGTCCAGTCGTATGCCCCCTGATTGCGCCATGGAAGAAACAAGTGTCGATACCTGACCAAGCCCGTTGAGTACCTCTGGAAAGGATGCTGCAAGTCGTGCCAGCGTGGCAGCTCCTTCGGCTGCCTCTTCCAACTGTCCGCGAGCACCCAGTTTCTGCTCCATCCATTCTGCCACAACCGGTTCTGCCGTGACCCACATATTGAGTTTGGGGTTAAAACTACGAGCGACCCCTTCGACAACGACCATGGTTTTCTGCAACAGGATCAACTGCGGTTGGGTTTGCATATCGAATTGCCCGGTCACTTCAAACAGTTGTGTAATCAATCTGGCCATTGAAATATCGGTCGAATTCCTGCCCATGATGGGTTCACCAATGGCACGCAGTGCTTGTGCGAACAGGTCAACATCCTGACTGGCTGGCACATACCCCGCCTCAAAATGTACCTGAGCAATGCGCTTGTAGTCCCGCTTGATGAAGCCCCAAAGAATTTCAGCGAGGAAGCGTCGGTCCTTCATGCTGAGCCTGCCCATGATGCCAAAATCAACCGCCACCAGATTATTCTGCCTGTCGATGAACAGGTTGCCTTGATGCATGTCCGCATGGAAAAAACCATCTCGCATGGCATGACGCAGGAAGGACTGAATGACCGTATCTCCAAGTCTGGGCAGATCAAGGTCGGAGTTAGCAAGTGCTACATCATCGGTCAGCGCGATGCCGTCGATCCATTCGCTGGTCAAGACACGCTTTGAAGTTTGTTGCCAGAATACTTCCGGCACACGAAACCCCGGATCCTTGCTGGTATTTTCAGCTATTTCAGACATGGCAGCAGCTTCCAGCCGCAAGTCCATCTCCAGCTCAACCGAACGTTCCAGCGTTTCTACAGCCTTAACCATATGAAGCCTGCGCGCTTCAGCAGAAAACCGTTCTGCCAGCCTTGCCGCGGTAAAAAAGGTGGCTAAATCATCGCGAAACCGTGCTTCAACATTGGGGCGCAGCACCTTGACGGCAACCTGGTGTTCCTTGCCGTATTTATCAACAAGTATTGCCTTGTGGACCTGTGCTATTGAAGCCGCCGCCAGAGGGTCGTCAAGCTGACGGAAAACCTCGCCGGCCGGTTTGCCAAGGCCGGACTGAATGGTTTCACGCGCCAGGTCAATACTGAATGGCTGCATCTTGTCCTGAAGCTGGCGCAAGGAGTTTGCACGTTCCTTGCCGATCATGTCAGGGCGCGTAGCCAGAAACTGGCCAAGCTTGATATAGCTTGGCCCCAGCTCGTTGAGTGCATTGGCAAGGCCGGCACGCTCTGACTGGCTGGACTTGCCAGCTCCCAGCAATCGCAGGCCGGTCTTTACCAGGGCTGGTGCTTGTTCATCTTTCAAGACGGTATCAAACCCGCCATGGCGAGCGATAATTCGCCCAGCACGCGCAAGTTTGAACATATGCCTTATTTGTTTGAACATCGTCCCCAACCTGCCCTGTCAGACTTTCCAGCCCGAATGAATGGCAACGATGCCACCACTGAGCATGCGGTGGCTGACACGGCTGAACCCGGCTTCAGAAATCATGCTTTCAAACACCAGCGGAGTCGGGAATTTCTGAATGCTCTCCACCAGGTACCGATAGGGATCACCATCTCCAGTGACAATTTTGCCCACCGCAGGAATGACGGTCATTGAGTACATTTTGTAAACCTGCTCCATGCCGGGCACGTCAACATGCGAAAACTCAAGGCACAAAAAGCGCCCGCCAGGTTTCAAAACCCGGTATGCCTGCTCAAGGGCATTTTCAATATGTGTGACATTGCGGATGCCAAACGCAATTGTGTAGGCATCAAAGGAGTTGTCTGGAAATGCCAGGGTTTCCGCATTGCCGACGCTGAACGAGCACTTGTCACCATAAGCTTCAGAGCCTGCGCGTTTTGCCCCTTCCATAACCATTTCAGGAGAAATATCAGCCACAGTGATGCAAGTGCCCGAGCCGCCTGCACGTGCAATCCTGAAAGCTATATCGCCAGTGCCACCGGCAACATCCAGTACCTTGAAGCTGCGATCTGATCTGGGTGGGTTCAGCAAGGCAATGAAGTCATCCTTCCATAGCCTGTGCAAGCCGCCGGACATCAGATCGTTCATCTGGTCATAACGTGCCGCAACCTTGGCAAACACCTCATTCACAAGGCCTTGCCGATCAGCTTCTGCAACGGTGCGAAAACCAAATGAGGTTTCGTTTTCAATATCTTTAGAGTGTGTATCGCTCATGATGGTGTGGACCATAGACCAGCTTGTCTTTCATGGCTATGTGTTGTGCCTTAACAAGGTGAACATGCCGCACTGAATTATTCGGAGCTCAATAAAGGCTTATCATGCCAGAACTACCAGAAGTGGAAACAGTCAGGCGAGGCCTTGAGCCCGCGTTAACAGGCCGCGTCATCAGGTCTGTCCGGCTGAACCGACCAGACCTCAGGTTTCCGTTTCCCCCTTCCCTGTCCAAAGTGTTGGCGGGTCAGGCAGTACGCTCAGTCCGTCGGCGTGCAAAATATCTGCTGGTGGAAATGGCAGATGGACATATTCTCGTAGTTCATCTGGGCATGACTGGACGTTTCACTATTTGGCAAGGCAACACTTCCGCTACCAATCTGGGTGAGTTTTATTATCTCGAGCAGGCAGAACACAACGGCAATGGCACCCATGATCACATGGTCATTGACCTCGATGATGGTGCGCGCATTGTCTATACCGACCCGCGCCGTTTTGGCTTTGTTGATCTGATTGAACCCAATGGCCTGGCCACAAATCGCTTTCTGGCAGGGCTTGGGGTAGAGCCATTGGGCAATCAGCTTGATGCTGTTTATTTGAACAACGCACTTGCAGGACGAAAAACCCCTTTGAAAGCAGCGCTGCTGGATCAAAAGATCATTGCCGGTCTGGGAAATATCTATGTCTGTGAGGCGTTGTATCGCGCCGGCCTTTCGCCCAAACGGCTTTCAGGTACGATTTCTGGCTCCAGGAAACCATCTCAAAAGGTCGAGCTTCTGGTTCGTTCTGTGCGCAATGTCTTGAGCGAAGCGATAGAAGCTGGAGGTTCAACCTTGCGCGACTATGCTCACACAGACGGCTCCTCAGGATCATTCCAGCAGCGATTTGATGTGTATGATCGTGAAGGTGAGCCTTGTTGCACACCCAAATGCACCAGCACCATCAAACGCATCGTGCAGTCAGGCCGATCGAGTTTTTATTGCCCTACTTGCCAAAGATAAGCGAGTTGCTGTCTATTTTAGTCCACCCTCATGATAACTGCCCGGAGAAATTTGATGAGCTACAAGAACATTATCGTTGAAACCCGTGATGCTGTTGGCCTGATCAAGCTCAATCGCCCGGACGCGCTGAATGCGCTGAATAATGCTTTAATCGACGAATTGAACCAGGCACTCAATGCCTTTGAAGCAGATGCTTCTATTGGGGCTGTTGTGATCACCGGCTCTGATAAGGCATTTGCTGCCGGTGCCGATATCAAGGAGATGCAATCAAAAACCTACATGGATGTCTATCTGGGCGACTTTATTGGGAAATGGGAACGCGTGTCTCATTGCAGGAAGCCCATAATAGCAGCCGTTGCCGGTTATGCTTTGGGCGGCGGATGCGAAATGGCCATGATGTGCGATTTCATTCTTGCAGCTGACACTGCCAAATTCGGACAGCCTGAAATCAACCTGGGTGTCATGCCCGGCGCAGGTGGCTCTCAGCGTCTGACCCGGTTCGTCGGCAAGTCCAAAGCCATGGATATGTGCCTCACAGGTCGCATGATGGACGCCGAAGAAGCCGAAAGATCCGGGCTTGTGTCCCGGATTATCCCTGCCGCAGAACTGGTGGAAGAAGCCATCAAGGTTGCAGGCATTATTGCGGCCAAGTCACGCCCTATCGCCATGATGACAAAAGAAGCCGTCAACCGATCCTATGAGACCACCCTGGCAGAAGGCGTTCGGTTTGAGCGCAGGCTGTTTCATTCCATGTTTGCCACCAATGATCAAAAAGAAGGCATGGATGCATTTGCCAATAAGAGAAAACCTGAATTTTCCAACTCTTGATGATACTTACAGCAATGAAACACAGGTTGGGATGTGTTTGTTGACGCGACATCTGATCTGCTATATGTAACCGCACATCTCAAGCAACACCTGTTGTTGAAAACCGTCTGCTGATGGCCGTTTTGGCTGTTATCGGCAATCGGATGGAGAGCAGGGTTTTAGTTTGCCGGCATCGGTCGGCTCATTCAGGACAAGACAGAAACATGGCCAATACCCGTTCGGCAAAAAAAGCAGTCAGGCATATTGCTCGGCGCACAGAAATCAATACCAATCGGCGCTCGCGCGTTCGCTCGTTCCTGCGCAAGGTTGAAGAAGCCATTGCAAGTGGTGATCAAGCAGCAGCAACGGCTGCCCTTCGTGCCGCTCAACCAGAAATCATGCGTGGCGCGCAAAAAGGCATCATGCACAAGAACACCGCATCCCGCAAAGTATCGCGGCTGGCGAAAAGGGTGAAGGCAATCACTGCCTGACACCTTTCCATCAGCACGATGAAACTGCTTCAAGGAGACCAGCTACTGGTCTCCTTTTTTATTTATGTGCGAATTTATTGAATAATTTTAGTTTGTGCTATTTTTGTTCTAATTTTACATTTAGCATAAAACATTCAATAATTTCATAATCTTGTGCTGATCAATGTTTATGAAGATCGACTTTTTACATATTTTTGCAGTTTTTTATTCCTGTTTCGCAAAAAAAATTAACTTTTTTGAAGCTCCGCCCTACCCGGAAATTTCTGGAAAATGCCCATGAAAGTCAACTGCTTGACAGTGACACATCAGGATTCAACCCATCATGCCGAGGCCTATTTCTGACCGGATCTTGGCCAGGAACTGTTCTCGCCCTTGCATGGCCCACAGACGGGATTGTATTGTCTGATCACTGGATACACACACTGTGTTGATCAGCAATAAAAACAGGGTTTTTCTGGGCAGTTTGCGCCTTGGTGGGGCGTGGTTGAACTGGATTAAGCCACATAAACTGTAAGTTGTGTTATATGGGAACGGGCCTTTTTTCAAAGGTCTGTAGGGCGGCATTATTGCCTCGAGCACGGGCGTTTAATCTGGAGTCTATCTGGACTTCAAAGCCATTCCCATGTCTGCACGAGCAAGTTGTGGCAGCCAATCCCTAGGCTACAAACAGATATGGTATGACAGGAAGGATATGTTTCATGCGGGCAAGTTCAAATAAAAATCTGGCGAGCGCGCAAGAGGCATCGGGGGAAAACAACATGGACGATGATGTGTTCGGGCAAAACCGAACATCCTTGAGTGGTGGCTGGGTTCGCGTCGCCGCCCGTTTGCGCGCACAATTGGGAGAAGACCTTTATTCCAGCTGGTTTGCACGCATGGAGCCGGAAAGCCTTGCAGACGGAGTATTGAATGTATCAGTGCCAACCCGTTTTCTGCGTACCTGGATCAAGGCGCACTATATTGATCAACTAACGGCTTGCTGTTCTGCAGAGTATAGCAGTGTTGAGCTTGTAGAATTACAGGTGAGAACACGCGGCTTGCCAACTGCAGCGCAGGCCGTGCAACCAGTGGCAAATCAGGATGGCGTATCGCGTGAACCGGTTGAGCCGACAGCCAAGACCTTGCGCATCGGTTCGCGCCAGGACAAGGATCGCGGGTCACAACTGGATCATAACCTGACATTCCAGACCTATGTTCAGGGCCAGTCCAATGCTCTCGCTCATGCCGCAGCCATGCGCGTGGCGGAATCGCGCCCCGACGCTCCGGTCAGCTTCAATCCGCTCTTCATTCATTCACCTGCGGGCTTGGGCAAAACTCATCTGATCAATTCAATAGCGTGGCGCATCCGCGACATGAACCCAGAACGCCGCGTCCTCTACATTACAGCTGAACGCTTCATGTATCACTTCATGGCAGCTCTTAAAGTGCGCGACACCTTGTCGTTCAAGGACTATTTCCAGTCGATTGATGTCTTGCTGATAGATGATCTTCAGTTCCTGCAGGGCAAGACCATGCAGCAGGAGTTTTCGCATACCTTCAACTCTCTTGTGGATGCCAAGCGTCAAGTGGTGATTGCCGCTGATGTACCTCCTGCTCAGCTTGAAAGCATTGATCAACGCATGCGCTCTCGTCTTGCAGGCGGTCTCGTCGTGGATATCGAGGCACCTGATCTGACGCTACGACGGTCTATTTTGCAATCGAAGCTCAATGCAGCCCAGCGCAAGGATCCGTCCCTGATAGTCGCTGAAGATGTGCTGGAATTCATAGCTAACCGGATTACAGGCGGTGGCCGTGAACTGGAAGGTGCACTTAATCGCGTCATAGCGAGCCAGCACCTTACCCGTCAGCCAATGACAGTTGACATGACATCGTTTGCACTTCGTGATCTTTCGCAGACACCGGAAAACATCCGGGTGCGCGTTGATGATATCTTGCGCATTGTCGGACGTCATTTCAACGTCACCAGGGCAGACCTATTGAGCCCAAGGCGGGCCCGTGCAGTTGTTCGCCCACGCCAGATCGGCATGTACCTTGCCAAGAAGCTGACATCGCGGTCCCTGCCTGAAATCGGCCGCCGCTTTGGCAACAGAGATCATAGTACGGTTTTACATGCTGTTCGAAAGGTTGAGGAGCTCATGCAGGCCGATGACAAGCTTGCTCGTGAGGTAACCTTGTTGTCTCGCCTCATCGAACAGGGCTAGGCTTTCAGAAGCAACAGGGCGACGAAAACATCTCACAAATCGTCTATTTGGGCAGGTTTTCCACAAAAGGTACGCCTGAATGGGACTTGCGAAAGCCCAATACCTTGCGAAGAAGGCTGCAACCTATTAAGTCTCGATAACACTGCAGGCGCCAAGTGTATGCGCGCCTGTTTTATCTATCGTTCTCAAGGACTCTACGAGCCATGCGGGTTACAATTGAACGCGGTATTTTTCTCAAGTCGCTGAACCACGTTCAGTCGGTTGTTGAACGGCGCAATACGATTCCGATCCTGTCAAACGTGCTGTTGCAGGCATCTGATGGAGGTCTCAAGTTAACCGCAACGGATCTGGATATCGAGATCGTTGAGGAAACGAGCGCTGATGTTAGCCAGGCCGGCTCAACCACGGTACCGGCGCACATGCTCTATGATATTGTGCGCAAATTGCCCGATGGAGCGCAGTTGCAACTGGAGCAGGGACCTGACGAAGGTCGCCTTGCCGTCATAGCTGGACGGTCGCGTTTCTCACTGCAAGCCTTGCCGCCGCAGGATTACCCTGATCTTGCCAGTGGCCAACCGACACATTCATTTACCATGCCCGCAGCCGATCTCAAGTTGATGATCGACAAGACCAGATTTGCCATCTCCACCGAAGAGACGCGGTATTATCTGAACGGCATTTACCTGCATGCTCTTGAAAGCGGCATGATGCGGGCTGTTGCAACTGATGGCCACAGGCTGGCACGGGTAGAGCTGGCAGCGCCACAAGGCTCGATTGGCATGCCCGGCGTCATCGTACCACGCAAGACGGTTCTTGAGCTTGCCAAACTGATTGAAGATGAAGACGGTGAGATCGCCATCGGCTTGTCCGCTTCAAAGATAAGGTTTGAGCTTGATGGCCTCGTGCTAACCTCCAAATTGATTGATGGTACGTTTCCTGATTATGAGCGCGTCATCCCGACAGGAAATGACAAGCTTCTGGAAGTTGACACCCGCCTGTTTGCGCAAGCCGTTGATCGCGTGTCCACTATCTCAAGTGAAAAGGGACGCGCCGTAAAACTCAATATTGCAGCTGACAGGCTCACCCTAACAGTGAACAACCCTGACTCAGGTTCAGCCGAAGAAGAGATTGCTGCAAGTTACAGTTCGGAGCCGATAGATGTCGGCTTCAATTCTCGCTATCTCCTCGACATTGCCGGGCAGTTCAAAGGTGACTCAGCCACGTTCATGCTGTCTGATTCAGGCTCACCAACAATCTTGCGCGACGCAGCAGATGACCGCGTTCTCTACGTGCTGATGCCAATGCGTGTATAACGCATTGCAACGTAATCCATGGATTGCGGAGGTGTAATTTGTCATCTTCCGGTAGCTTGGCAATCGCCAGCCTGACGCTGAGCGCATTCCGTAATTATGACAGCGTGCGTATTACCCCATCGGCTAATCTCATTGCCCTTTATGGGCACAATGGAGCTGGAAAAACCAATCTGATGGAGGCCATTTCGCTGCTGACACCTGGTCGCGGTTTGCGAGGTGTTGCATTCGATGACCTGATGAAGGTGAACCAGCCCAAAGGGTGGGCTGTGGCTGCACAAGTGATTACACCGTTTGGGGAAGTGCGACTGGGTACGGCCTGGCAACAAACAGTTTCAGGTGCGGGATTTGATCAAGCTGGCGGGACCACATCGCGTGAAGTGAGAATTGACGGGGTCGTGCAAAAAAACACCGGAGCGCTGTCTGAGTATATGCGTATCCTGTGGTTGACCCCTGCAATGGACAGATTGTTTACAGGCCCCGCATCAGACAGGCGCAGGTTTCTGGACCGGCTCACGGCAACTTTTGATCCTGGTCATGGGACTCGCGTCAATGCGCTGGAGAGGTTGTTGCGTGAACGCAACAGGTTGAACGCTGATGAAGGTCCGCAGTCACGCTGGCTCGATAGTGTTGAAGCACAACTTGCACAGACTGCTGTTGCGGTTGCTGCGGCTCGCAATGATGCAATCGCGGCGGTCAGACGCTTCATCGAACAGGCTTCGACAACCCCTTCTGAAACGACTTTTCCGTGGGCAGACGTATCTGTGGACGGTGAGTTGGAGCAGCAACTAATTGATCGCCCAGCCGTGCAAATTGAAGACGAATATCGTACACTACTGGCTGATTCGCGCAGGCTGGATAAAGCAGCGGGCCGGACCCTTCGCGGGGCGCACAGGTCAGACCTGATGGTTTCGCACGGACCGCGTCGGATGGAAGCAAGACTTTGCTCTACAGGTGAGCAGAAGGCATTGCTCATCGGGATGATTTTGGCGCAGGCGCGCGCGGTACGTGATAGTTTTGGCGGGGTGGCGCCTTTGCTGTTGCTGGATGAGGTTGCTGCCCACCTGGATGATATCCGGCGTGCAGCATTGATGGACGAACTGCTTGATCTGGGTAGCCAGGCATGGATGACAGGAACAGACCGGCAATTGTTTGAAGCGGCATCGAAAGAGATAGAGATTTACCAGGTCAATGGCGGCAACATTATCACCGCTCGACCAGAACAGGACGCCAAATGAACGACACACCGGAAAACGGTACGCCTGAAGAATATGGTGCAGACAGTATCAAGGTGCTTAAAGGCCTTGATGCAGTGCGCAAGCGTCCAGGCATGTACATTGGTGACACCGATGATGGATCTGGCCTTCATCACATGATCTATGAAGTTGTCGACAACGCCATTGATGAAGCGCTGGCGGGCCATTGTGATCGGGTAGAGGTGCGCCTGAACGCTGATGGCTCATGCTCGGTCTCTGATAATGGGCGTGGCATTCCTACCGCCATTCATACCGAAGAGGGCATCTCAGCCGCCGAGGTCATCATGACCCAGTTACACGCTGGTGGTAAATTTGATCAGAACTCATACAAGGTCTCTGGTGGTCTGCATGGTGTTGGTGTTTCAGTGGTCAATGCCTTGTCCACCAAATTGACGCTTGATATCTGGCGCGATGGCAAGCATTGGCAGATGAGCTTTACGCATGGCGTTGCCGACAGTCCGCTCAAGGCTATAGGAGAGCAGGACGATAAGAAGGGAACAGCAATCACCTTCCTGCCCAGCCCCGACACATTCACCATGACCAATTTTGACTTCAACACTGTTGAGCATCGCTTGCGCGAACTTGCATTCCTGAATTCTGGTGTGTTCATCAACGTTTCTGATAATCGCAGTGCGGAACCAAAGTCCGTTGATTTGCACTATGAAGGTGGCATTTCAGCCTTTGTAAAATATCTCGATCGCGCCAAGCAGGCGATGTTGCCAGATCCGATTTCAATCGAAGTCGAGAAGGACGGTGTAACCGTTGAGTGTGCCTTGTGGTGGAATGACAGCTACCACGAAAATGTGCTGTGCTTTACCAACAATATTCCCCAGCGCGATGGCGGTACCCACCTTGCAGGCTTTAGGGGTGCGTTGACGCGCATCATCAACAATTATGCCAATGAAAGCGGCATTGCCAAAAGGGAAAAGGTTTCCCTGACCGGTGATGATGCACGCGAAGGTCTGACCTGTGTCCTATCCGTCAAGGTGCCTGATCCGAAGTTCTCCTCACAAACAAAGGACAAACTCGTGTCCTCGGAAGTGCGCCCGATTGTGGAAAGCTCCGTGGGTGAAGGCCTGGCAACCTGGTTTGAAGAACATCCAGCGGAAGCTCGTGCCATTGTCTCCAAGGTTGCAGAAGCAGCAGCAGCGCGAGAGGCCGCGCGCAAGGCGCGTGAGCTCACCCGTCGCAAGGGCGCACTGGATGTAGCCTCGCTACCTGGCAAGCTGGCGGACTGCCAGGAGCGTGATCCGGCAAAATCCGAACTTTTCATCGTCGAGGGCGATTCTGCTGGTGGCTCAGCAAAACAGGCACGCAACCGGGAAAATCAGGCCGTGTTGCCATTGCGCGGCAAGATCCTCAACGTGGAGCGTGCCCGTTTTGACAAGATGCTGGGCAGTCAGGAAATCGGGACACTGATCACCGCACTTGGCACAAGCATTGGTCGTGATGATTTCAACATTGAGAAGCTGCGCTATCATAAAATCATCATCATGACTGACGCTGACGTCGATGGCGCCCACATCAGGACATTGCTACTCACCTTCTTCTATCGTCAGATGCCGGAAGTGATTGAGCGCGGGCATCTTTTCATTGCCCAACCCCCTTTGTACAAGGTCAAGCGCGGTACGTCAGAACAATACCTGAAAGATGATGCAGCGCTGGAAGAGTTTCTTGTTCAACAAGGCATGGAAGACAGCGTGCTGATTACGGCCGATGGCGCTGAACATGGTGGACAGGACTTGCGTTCCATCATTGATTCCGCCTTGCAGGTTCGCACCGCACTTGAAGGTTTGCACTCTCGGTATTCGCGCAAAGTGGTTGAACAGGCAGCTATCGCTGGTGCCTTTAATCCAGAGGTTGTCGGTGATCAGGTAAAGGCAGATGAAGCAGCCGCTTATATCGCGCGCAGGCTTGATACAATCTCGGAAGAAACCGAACGTGGCTGGCAAGGATCTGCCGATACCGAAGGTGGGCTGACATTCAGCCGCGAGTTGCGTGGGGTGCTGGAGTCGCATCTGCTGGATGCGCGCATGATTGGCTCGGCTGAAGCCATCCGACTGGATCGACTCGCTGCTCATTTGCAGGAAGTATATACCAGACCGGCCAAGCTAAGGCGCAAGGATGTCGAGATTTCCATCTACTCGCCGATGGATCTGATCAACGCCGTATTTGCACAAGGTCGCAAGGGAATTTCCATGCAACGCTACAAGGGTCTTGGTGAAATGAACCCTGAACAGTTGTGGGAGACAACACTGGATAAAAATGTGCGCTCCCTGCTGAAGGTTAAAGTCGCTGAATCCGATGAAGCTGATGTCTTGTTCACCCAGCTTATGGGCGATGTTGTCGAGCCTCGGCGCGACTTTATTCAAGAAAACGCGCTTAACGTGGCCAATCTCGACGTTTAAGCAGTGCCCGGTAATTGGCGGACTGCCTTTGTGATGACATTTTTCAGATGCACCTCGAAACGTGATATTATCGCGCACTGAGTGCTGTCAGCGTTAACAGGTAGTTAATGCGCTCAAGCTACGGTGCCTGTAAACGTGCACGAATCGCAAGGAAGCGCGCAAATTGTTTGGTTTGGGCAAAAAGAAATCTAGGCAAAGCGGACCAGAGCGCCGCGAGCCTGTATTTGCAGGACCAGGACCGCGCAAGAAGTCTGCTGAAAAGCCCAATTTAAGTAGCTCCCGCAAAGGTGCAAAGCAGAAGCGACCGCTGATTTTCCGGCTTGTTTCCTGGGGCATGACGCTTGGCCTGTGGGCTTTGCTGGCAGTTTTTGCAACCACAGCCTATCTGTTCACCAATCTTGACAAGCAGGGCTTGTTCAATATTCCAGAGCGAGAACCCGGCGTTATGCTGCTGGCATCAGATGGCTCGGTTCTGGCTGAACGTGGTGCCTTTTTTGGAGATGCGGTTCGCATTGATGAGCTGCCGCCATATGTGCCCCAAGCCATAATTGCCATTGAAGACAGGCGTTTTTATTCGCACTATGGTGTCGATCCTCTGGGTATTGCGCGCGCACTTTATACCAACTATCGCGCAGGCTCGACCGTGCAGGGTGGATCAACACTCACCCAGCAATTGGCGAAAAACCTTTTTCTGAAACCGGAACGCACACTGGAACGCAAGCTCCAGGAAATGGTGCTGGCTTTCTGGCTGGAGAGTAAATACTCCAAGGATGAGATCCTGCAACTCTACATGAACAGGGTTTATTTTGGTGCAGGCGCCACCGGTATCGACAAGGCTGCACAACGGTTCTTTGGCAAGTCAGCGCGTGATGTCAATCTGTCAGAAGCCGCTGTTCTGGCCGCCGTTTTGAAAGCCCCCAGTCGCTACAATCCCATTGCCAGTACCAAAC
>JBAUGO010000309.1:0-1763 GCA_049679775.1 Anderseniella sp. | reverse complement strand
ATCCGGCGAAACCCTTCTGCCTCGCATTGTGTGCAAAAAATACCGTTTGAGCGATACAGCCCGGACAGTGCTGTATTCTGGTCTGGATTGCAGGTGGTTTCGATTGAAATTTCAAATGTGTCCTGTGGCACAACAGGAACCGTGAGGCCTTCCTTGTCGACAGAGTACTGTTTGTTATCAAGGCGCGTTCCATTGATCGAAACACTCAGCAGTTCAATTTCCTCACCATTCAGTTTCAAAGCAGCACCTGCAATCTTTGATGCAGGGTTTCGCTTCATCCTTAATGTTGATTTTACATGCGTGCTCGTGGGATCGAGACTGATGTCCAGCGAGACGTGGTCAATCAAATAACCGAATGGTTTATAGTCCTTGAGGCGGATTGTTTGAGGCAAGTCAGTGCGCATATTTTACCTACATGGATCTGTCAATTTTGAATGCAGACAAATCAGAATTCTGTGGTTGTGTGGCTATCATCTCGGCTAACAGCCGCCCGGTTGTTGGCCCCCAACTTAACCCCAGATGACCATGCCCAAATCCATACCACACATTGGCAAGTTTGGGGGATGGTGAAATGACAGGAAGCGAATCTGGTGTACCCGGCCTTCTTCCCATCCATTTGGACTCTGTACCATCAAGGTCACGTAATCCAGGAAACAACCGTTTGCCATAGACATGCAACTGGTATGCCCGTCGCCAATCGGGAGCTGCATCATTGCCGGCTATCTCGTCGGAGCCGGCCAGCTTGATGCCACCTTCATGAGGTGTCACAGCACCTGGTTGGGCCGCGTGTGTTATAGCTCTGCTGAGTTTGATGCCAGGATTTTGCATCAGGATATGATAGCCGCGCTCGGCCTCCAGCAAAACCCTTGAACCCAGCATAGCCGCCAGTTCATGAGACCATGCGCCAGCGCAAATACACAGGTTCTCTATCGTTTGTTGACCTGCAGTTTTCAGGTGTACAGTGGTCGCTCTCTTTCCATCATGATCAATGCGAACTACTTCATCGAACAGTATCCTGCCACCATCACGCATAACTTGTTCAGCCAGGCGTACAACCATTGTGTGTGGGTTGGTAATGCGATGCCATCCATCCCAAAACTCTGCCTTGTAGATTTCCTGGGTTAGGTCTGGTTCTATTTCACGCGCCTCATTGCCGCTTAGCTCCTCACCCTTGTAACCATACTCCTCGCGTATAGCCCGCCAATGCGCATTGTCACGATAATCTTTTTCAGTGCCGTAAATGTTCAAGCCATCGTCAAGCGCCAACAGGTTTGACGCTCCCGCATGTGCCAGTACGCTCTTGTGATCTTCCAGCGCACGCAGACCCAGTTGCGCCCGTGCTGCAGAGATTTTACGCACGCGGTCAGGCATGGCATTTCGCCCAAGTGCCATAAGCCAGGGCAACGCTTTTGGCAGGTGCCGCAAGCGCACAGTTATGGGTCCCTTGGGGTCGAGTAACCAGCCGGGAATTTTCAGTAACATGCGCGGATGCACAGTCGGCATGATGGAGGACACAACGACACCACCCGCATTACCAAAGGACGCACCTTCTCCAGGCGGAACCTTGTCAATAATTGTCACAGCAAATCCTGCCCTTTGCAGAAAGATTGCCGACGACATGCCGATGATGCCTGCTCCGATAATCGTTACATGTTTCTTGTTGATCTCTGGTTTTGTCAATTTCATCTCACAGGTTTTGTAAATCGTGCTTGTGTTGGCAGGCTGTTTCTGGACCTAATAATCGAAATTCAAACCGGAGTGCC
>JBAUGO010000308.1:0-2937 GCA_049679775.1 Anderseniella sp. | reverse complement strand
AGAGACGTGTTAATCCATCATGCTGTTACCGGTGATGTTGCTGGTAGACCAACCCTGGACACTGTCCATGCCGGGGACTGCCACCATCATAAGCGTGATTGTGCTGGCCCTGGTGTGCACTTTGCTGGCGTACTTACTTTATTTCAGAATTTTACAAACGGCAGGTGCCACAAATGTTGCGCTGGTCACGTTCCTGATCCCGCCAGTTGCGATCCTGCTCGGCATCCTGTTTCTGGATGAGATATTACAGATGCGCCACATGGTGGGCATGGCGCTTATTGCAATCGGACTTGTACTGATTGACGGTCGGCTGGTATCGCGGATCAAACCAGCCAGGATTTAAGGATTAATCCCGCGCTGCCTTGCGACCTATCTGTGCTGTGTAGACTTCGCGTTTGTCGACAGGCTTGAACTGCATCGTTTCACCGTCTTTGGTGTTGGTAGCGACGAACCATTCACCGTTCTGGGTAATCGTGCCGCACTTGTACTTGCCGCGGGTCCATGAGCGCCAGGAAATGCAGAGCTCTTCATCCTTGACAACCCACTTGCCCTTGTCTTCCTTGCCGAAAGCCCGTCCCAACATGGTTCCGTCTTCTTTGGCAGCAATCAGGAGCCGATAACCACCGGCAACACGTGCTTCGTAGTGGCCAGGAAACAGACCTTCGAGGGCGGTTGTTTGAAGTGTCGCTTCATCTGAATGGGCAGTACCGACGAAAGGAACAGCAAGTGCCAACATCAAGGTGGCAGCGGCAAACACAGGTTTGGTCATTGAAGATACCTTGCAAAGAATACGTTGTCTAAACCACGAAAAGCGCATCAGCGGATGAAGTCTCCAACAACTCAAAGTGGTGGTTATGGGCCTCAGTATCAAGGCTTATGGTAACCATCTGCTTAACGTAGGTGTCAAAAGCACCCAAACCATGCGGATTTAGTGACCAAATCGTGTCTTCACAACCTTGTTAACCAGACCATTATACCGGTGTTTAACGGACTGGCGTGCATAAAGGCCGAGACAAAGGGGGCCTGACAGACAGCCGCCTTCCTGGGTTAAGCGAGGGAAACACAAAATGAGCACTCTTGATATTCGCGACGCTGGCAGAGCACGCAGTGCCGATCGCTTCCTTGAACCTGAAGTTGTGCAGCGACTGCTGAAACTGTCGGACTTCTTCGTGCTGTTTTTCGGCACGGTCATGTTATTCATGCAATCCTCACTGCAGTTACCAACAGATACTGCGACCACAATGACGTTCGTCAATCTCGTCATGGTTTTTGCAACACTGCTTGGATTGCGCGGCCTTGGTGCCTATCGGATTGCCAGCCTGGTGAAACCCCTTCGCGGAACCGTGATGGCAATATTGTTCAGCTCACTGGTGGGCGTTACAGTTTTCATGATTATGCGGGCACTGTTTTTTGACCTGCCTGTGATGTGGCTTTTGGGATGGATTTGCTTGCCTGCCCTTCATTTTGCCGTATCCCGACTGTGCATAGCGAGCTGGTTGAAGCCCAAGGTTGAGAGTGGGTTGTTGCGCCAAAGAGTGGTGATTGTGGGTGGTGGCAAGGCCGCCGAAGAAGCCATAACACTTCTGGAGAAGTCACCTGAACAGGACATTGAAATCATCGGTTTGTTTGATGATCGTGACGAGCAACGCTCACCTTCTTCAGTGCTTGCCCATAGCAAATTGGGCACGATCAGCGAGCTGGCCAGTTTTGCGCGAAACAACAGGGTCGATCTGATTGTTGTCGCCATCCCGATGTCGGCGGAAGATCGTTTGTTGCATGTGCTGCGTCGGTTGTGGGAATTGCCGGTTGATATCCGGATTTCTGGCCAGGCAACAAAGCTGAAATTTGCGCCAAGCGCCTATGAATATCTGGGCGAACTGCCCATGCTATCCGTTTTCAATCGTCCGTTGCCTGGTTGGGATTCAATACTGAAGTCGGTAATGGACCGGGTCATCGCGGTACTGGCATTGATTGCGCTGTCACCTGTCATGGTGGCAACTGCAATCGCAATACGGCTTGAATCGGCCGGGCCTATCATATTCAAGCAAAAGCGCTATGGTTTTAACAATGAGCTTGTTGAAGTGTGGAAGTTCCGGTCAATGTTTACGGACATGAGCGATGCAAATGCCACGAAACTTGTGACCAGGGATGATCCACGCGTGACACGTGTTGGCCAGTTCATTCGCAAGACCTCCATTGATGAGCTGCCGCAATTGTTCAATGTGTTGATGGGCACCTTATCGCTGGTGGGCCCACGCCCGCACGCAACACAGGCCAAGGCCGCAACTGAGCTTTATGAGCAAGTGGTTGATGGCTACTTCGCCCGCCACAAGGTCAAACCCGGCATCACTGGTTGGGCTCAAATCAACGGTTGGCGTGGCGAGACAGACACCCATGACAAGATCGCGAATCGTGTGAAATTCGACCTTGAGTATATTGATCAGTGGACGCTCTGGCTGGATTTGAGGATACTGATCCGTACTCCGTTTGCGCTTATATCGCCAAATAATTCTGCAAACGCCTATTAATCAGGCAAATATTACACGTTATAAGTGCAGCAAACATACTTATTTCTTTAACGTGTCACTGAAGCAGTCTAGTCTAGCGCTGCGACGGACATGATGATCCGTCTCTAATGAATCTATTCGAGAGGGAAATGCGATGGATTTCACTTCACTTATTACACAGGCTATTGGCGGCGCAGTTGGCGGCGGCATTGGGGGCAAGGCCTCCAGTGGCACCAGCATGGGCAGTGCAGGCAACTTGATTGCAGGTGCTGTTGGCGGTATCGCAGGCGGAAACATTCTTGGGTCATTGCTACCGGGCCTGCTGGGCGCAGCAACCGGTGACGCTGGCGCAGCTGCGGGCGGCATGGACATTGGCGCAATTGCAGGTCAGCTGGCTGGCGGTGGCATTGGTGGTCTGGTTGTGCAGATG
>JBAUGO010000307.1:0-3579 GCA_049679775.1 Anderseniella sp. | reverse complement strand
GTCACAATCAAGCCAGGGTCGGTGACAATTTCCTTGCGCCAATGCAACTGGGTGGTAGCACGCAACTGGCGCGCACCTTGCACGACATCAAATGTCTGCGGATTGGTGTCGTAAGGCACATGCGCCCGGTCTCGGTAGAGCGAGTAAAAGTCCGTGCTCAGGCCGAGCTCACCACCAAGAACGGGGAAATCAAACGTGTAGTCATGACGGAAGTAGGGAGCGGCGGTGGGGAACGTATCGCGATCGTCAGTTTGCAAAAGACCTTCGAAATTGTACGCCCTGATGGTTGTGTAATTGCGTCCATCAATACCATCGAGGTAGATCAGGTTAGCAATCTCGGTACGTTCGTCGAAATCATATTCACGCCCGAAGGTATCGTCCGAAACAATTGTTCCGTCCCAACCCCATGACCAGCGCTTGTTGATCCGGAACTCACCTTGCGTGCGGACCCATCCTCGCCATTCTTCGTTGCCGGGGGCAGGAAGGTCGTTCGGGTTGAACTGGTAGGCACCTATAGCGTTGACTGAGTAGCTGCCCTTGGCCAAACGATTCCTGAACTCAAGGCCGAGCAATGGACCTTGCTCCGAAGTGATCTTGGGCGAAATCGTCAGATCCATGTTAGGTGCGATATTCCAGAAGTATGGCTGCTCATAGCCAAAGCCAAACACGTTGGAGAAGCTGAACTGCGGGATCAGCAGGCCGCTTGCCCGTCGCACGGTTGGATCTGGATGAGACAGATAAGGCCAGTAGAAAACCGGTGCTCCAAGCACTTCCATGCGGGCATTCTTGTGATAGAGGCGCTGTTCGTTTTCATCGTGGATCGTTTCAGATGCAACCAGTTGCCACGCTGGTGTACCGTCTGCGGTTACGCAGGTTCTGCATCTGGTGTAGGTCGATTGGGTATAGGTGGTCAGATACCCATCACGACGCTTGGCATAGCTGGCTGTCACAACAGCCTGGTTGGTGAGCAACAGTCTGAGGTGTTCGGCAAAGCCGTCGCGGAACCTGTTCTGCAGTTCGAGAATGTCAGCTTCAAGGATATTGCCGCCAGGCTCACGCAGCCGGATCTCGCCTTCAGCCCGCATCACATCCGTGTCGCGATTGTAGGTAATTTTTCGCGCTATCAGGACGTAGTTGCCATAGGTGAGAATAACATCACCCGTTGCAATGGCTGAATTGGTGCGTTCATCAAAAACGATCTGATCGGCATCAACGTCAACACGTGTCCCTTTGGGCGGTGTTTTGCGAGACGTGCGCGGCAAGGACTCAAGATCGGCTTTACCGTTGCTTGCCGATTGTGCCTGGGCAGGTGATGGGGCAAGCGAAATGGTGCTCATCAATAGCCAGCACAGGGCCGCAGCAATGACAGCAAACGTACCGGGACGGCCCGAGAATTTCACACGTGTGTGCGCGCAGGCTGACGCGCCCACGCGCGCGCGCGCGTGAGATGGCAACTTTACGGCCACATATCTGCCTGAACTTTTTATCCCGTTTCCCCTGTATTTCATGCCATCGAAAATGGCATTTGATCCAGTTTGATCTCAATTCCCCGAACGCTTTTCCACCCCATGCAGGAAGCGCACTTAGACTAGTATTTCATGACCGTTTGGTGGCAATTCACCAGCGCAGCACGAGTCAGTTTGTTCCCGGACAAAACCTGAATGCTTTATTAACCTGTTTTTGCCTGTAAAGTGAAGGGCTTGACATGATTTTATTCGTGAATTTGAGGCGGTGATTCACCTCCAAATTCAGTGCTGGTAAACAGGGGGTAAACCAGTTCCCGTTTCGTCCTGCGGGCAGTTGCTTACGTTCTAGGCATTGCAAGCACGCAGACGTATCGTTACAAATCTTGCAATACTCAATTATTTGCTTTGCTTTAGCTGAACCAGCAGGACCATATCTCATGAAAATCAGTTTTTCTGCCCATTCCGTTCCCAAGACGGGCGTTGTTGTTGTGCTGGCTGCTGAAGGCGGCAAATTATCTGATGAGGCAATGTCGATCGACAATGCTATTGGCGCGATGGTTTCGCATGCCATCAGCATCAGTGATTTCAAGGGAGCAAAAGAGACAACGCTGGATGTGGTCATCCCCAAGGGTCAAGGTCTGGATCGTGTGATCGTGGTTGGTGTGGGCAAGGTTGCGGACCTTGACGAGACAGCGCTCGAGTATGTTGGTGGTGCTATTGCAGGGGCTGTATCAAAGCTGTCAGCCAAGGTGATTGCGGTCGCTGCGTCAGTCCCTGGAAAGACTGGACTGGACGCAGGCGCAATCGCTTCGAGGCTGGCATCTGGGATCCGTTTGCGCGTTTACAGTTTCAACAAATACAAGTCCAAGAAACCTGAAACCACCGAGATTTCTGCTGTCAAAATCATGACAACGGCCAGTGCTGATGCGCGTACAAAGTATGCATCGCTGGACGCGATAGCGGTTGGCGTCCATCTTGCCCGTGACCTTGTGAACGAGCCTGCCAACAAGTTGTATCCTGAGACATTCGCCAATGAAATTAAGAAGTTGAAGAATCTTGGCTTGACCGTGGAAGTGCTGGATGAAAAGCAGATGGCGAAGCTTGGCATGGGGTCATTGCTGGGCGTGGCGCAAGGTTCACGACGCAAACCCTATATGTGTGTCATGCGTTGGAACGGTGGCAAAAAGGGCGATAAGCCCGTGGCCTTTGTTGGCAAGGGTGTCACGTTTGACACAGGTGGAATTTCCATAAAGCCTGCCGCTGGCATGGAGGACATGAAAGGTGACATGGGGGGTGCTGCATGTGTAACCGGTCTGATGGCAGCGCTTGCCGGACGCAAGGCCAAGGTCAATGCGGTGGGCGTGGTTGGCCTTGTTGAAAACATGCCTGACGGCAACGCGCAACGCCCGGGCGACGTGGTGACATCCATGTCCGGCCAAACCATTGCAGTGTTGAATACCGATGCCGAAGGCCGCCTCGTTCTGGCTGACGCACTTTGGTATACACAAGACCGCTTCAAGCCAAAATTCATGGTCAACCTGGCGACGCTCACAGGTGCCATTCTGGTTGCGCTTGGCAAGGAGCATGCTGGCTTGTTTTCCAATGATGACAAGCTTTCTGGTCAGATTTCCCAGGCGGGCCAGGCGACGCGCGAGAAAGTGTGGCGGATGCCGCTTGCACCTGAGTATGACAAGCTGATCGATTCAGACATTGCCGACATGAAAAACATTGGCGGGCGCTTTGCCGGATCAATCACGGCAGGTCAATTCCTGCAGCGTTTTGTCAATGATGTTCCGTGGGCGCATCTGGATGTCGCGGGAACAGCAATGGATTCGCCCAAGTCACCCATAAACCAGTCCTGGGGGTCTGGATGGGGTGTCAGGCTGCTCGACAAGCTTGTAGCTGATAATTACGAAAATTGACTTTTACGTAAACGTCACTTTGTTTGACTTATATATTCCTGAATGCCGAGCTGGTAGTTGATGATTGCTTCTTCGCGGAATGAACGCGAAGCCTTGTATTGTTCTGAACTGATGCGACCTCGGCGGTAATTGCGCTGTGATCGACGCGCGGTACGCTCCATCTTGCGCCTTTCGCGTTCCAGCCAGCGACG
>JBAUGO010000306.1:0-1693 GCA_049679775.1 Anderseniella sp. | reverse complement strand
CAGAGCGAGGGCGACAAAGGCGACCGTCAATGTAGTGGGTAGAATGAACACTCGCTAAAAGTCCTGCAAAGGCAACATTTTGTAAGCTCTGACCTAGCGCGTCTTTTCGATCCGGGCAATGCGTGATCCATGCGTTATTTTTATATGACCTGTGGAGATGTCATGTCATCGTCCTCCGTTGACTATGGAGCAACAATCGGTTTCATCTGCCTTTTTGAGTATCTTACACTTGCATTGAAAAGGGCGGGGCTGTTTTGAGCGAAAACCTGCGGGTCGTTTTGACCACTGGCAATTACAACTACATCAAGGATGGTGTGTCGCTCACGCTTAACAGGCTGGTTGCCTGGCTTGAGAGCCATGGCGTTGAGGTTCTGGTTATCGCACCTGTTGCTGATAACCCCGCAATGGAGCATTCAGGCAGGTTATTGCCTGTACCGTCATTTGCCATTCCAACGCGCAAGGAATATCGCATTGGCCGCAGGTTGACATCGCACTTGCAGGACGAGATCGCCCGCTTCAAACCGCACCTGTTTCACATTGCTGTGCCCGATATCACCGGCCACTCGGCAATGGCTCTTGCTGGTCGCATGGGCGTTCCCGTGGTGTCGTCATTTCACACACGGTTTGATGGCTATCTGAAATATTACCACCTTGGATTTCTGGAAGGCTGGTTTCATCGCAAACTGAAAGCGTTCTATGCACGCTGCGAGCATTTATATGTGCCTTCCCAATCCATGATGGATGAATTGTCGCGTCAGGGCATCGCCAGCAATATGCGATTGTGGACACGCGGTGTTGATCATCAGCGGTTCAGCCCGCAACGCCGCTCGCTGGAGTGGCGTCGTGCCCATGGCATTGAGGATGAGGAGGTTGTGATTGCCTATGCGGGGCGGTTGGTGGCGGAAAAAAACATGGCACTCATGGCGCGAGTGTTTAAAGGGTTGAGTGAGCGCGGCGTTCCCCATCGCACCATTTTGCTTGGGGATGGTCCTGAAGCTGGCTGGATGAAACAAGCGCTGCCGGAAACCGTGTTCGCCGGGTTTTTGCACGGTGATGATCTGGCAATCGGTTATGCATCATCAGACATCTTCTTCTTTCCCTCGATCACCGAGACTTTCGGCAATGTCACTCTTGAGGCGATGGCAAGCTCTCTGCCTGCTGTCACAGTTGATGCAACGGGTGCGCGTTCGCTCGTGCGCGAAGGCGAGACCGGATATCTGGTAGATGAAGCTGATGAGCAGGCCATGGTGGATCGTCTTGTGGAACTTGTCACGGACGAAGCTAAGCGCAAGCAGTTTGGTACGCGTGCCCGTGACATTGCCGTATCACAGCATGAGTGGGATGCGATCTTCACTCAGCTTCTTTCGGACTATCACGATGCGATTTCTTCGTATCGGTTGCGTGTTCAGGTGGCGTGAGCTTTCATCCAACCGAGACCGTCCGTTGTTTTGCCTTTGGGGCGATACTCACAGCCGATAAACAGGTCTTTATGCAATGCCTCGCACACGGCGATGATGTCATTCAGGGGCAAGGTGCCAATGTCGGGTTCATGCCTGCCAGGAACACCTGCAATTTGCAGGTGTGCTGTTTCGTGTTGGCATTTTTCTAGCCATGCAGGAACATCGCCATGGATCACCTGGCAATGATAGATGTCGAATTGCAGTTTTATCAGGTCAGGAAAATTGCCGGACAC
>JBAUGO010000305.1:0-4746 GCA_049679775.1 Anderseniella sp. | reverse complement strand
TGACAGATCCATGTAGGTAAAATATGCGCACTGACATGCCTCAAACAATCCGTCTCAAGGATTATAAACCCTTCGATTATTTGATTGACCACGTCTCGCTGGACATCAGTCTCGATCCCACGAGCACACATGTAAAATCAACATTAAGGATGAAGCCAAACCCTGCATCAAAGATTGCAGGTGCTGCCTTGAAACTGAATGGTGAGGAAATTGAACTGCTGAGTGTTTCGATCAATGGAACGCGCCTTGACAACAAACAGTACTCTGTCGACAAGGAAAGCCTCACAGTTCCTGTTGTGCCACAAAACACATTTGAAATTTCAATCGAGACCACCTGCAATCCAGATCAGAATACGGCACTGTCCGGGCTGTATCGCTCAAACGGTATTTTTTGCACACAATGCGAGGCAGAAGGGTTTCGCCGGATCACCTATTTTCCGGACCGGCCAGATATTCTGGCAACCTATGATGTTCGTGTCGAGGCAGACAAGAACCAGGTGCCTGTTTTGCTGGCTAATGGCAATCCGGGACGGATGGGTGATACAGGAGGTGGACGACACTTTGCTGAATGGCATGATCCATGGCCAAAACCCGCCTATCTGTTTGCACTGGTTGGGGGTGATCTGGCGTGTGTAACTGATCAATTTACCACCATGTCTGGTCGCGAGGTTGAACTGCGAATCTATGTGGAGCAAGGCAAACAGGATCGGTGCGACTGGGCCATGCAGAGCCTCAAGGCTTCCATGGCCTGGGATGAAACAGCTTTTGGCCGCGAATATGATCTTGATATTTTCATGATCGTTGCCGTGTCCGACTTCAATATGGGAGCAATGGAAAACAAGGGGCTCAATGTCTTTAATGATAAATATATTCTGGCACGATCTGACACCGCGACTGATCAGGATTATGTGAATATTGAAGCCATTATCGCACATGAATATTTCCACAATTGGACAGGCAATCGTATCACCTGTCGCGACTGGTTCCAGCTATGCCTCAAGGAAGGCCTGACCGTCTTTCGTGATCAGGAATTCACCAGTGATATGCGGTCACGTTCGGTAAAGCGTATTCAGGACGTTCGCACGTTACGCTCACACCAGTTTCCCGAAGATGCAGGTCCTTTGGCGCACCCGGTTCGCCCGCAATCCTATGTGGAGATCAACAACTTCTACACTGCAACGGTTTACGAAAAAGGCGCTGAAGTCGTACGGATGTACAAAACCTTGCTGGGTAAGGAAGCTTTTGAAACGGCCTTGAATATCTACTTTGATCGCCATGATGGCGATGCCGCTACCATGGAAGATTTTGCCGTCTGCATGGAAGAAGCGTCCGGGCGTGATCTGTCACAATTTTTCAACTGGTACAATCATGCAGGAACACCCACTGTTGATGCGCAACTGGAGTGGAACGAGGCAACTCAAACCGCAACCGTGACATTGCACCAGACTATGCGCCCTACTCCTGGCCAGCCAGAAAAGCCGGCTATGCATATCCCTCTCATGGTAGGATTAGTGGGGCCAGATGGCAAGGATATCTCACTTGTGAGCGAGACAGGCGAGGCCATCAGAAATAGTCTTCTGGAACTGCGCGAGCCAAAACAAAGCTGGATATTTACAAAGATAAGCACAAAGCCAGTGCTATCGATCAACCGGGGATTTTCAGCACCAATTGTCTTGACGACCGGCCTCGACAACTCAGACTTGTTGTTTCTGATGGCGCACGACAGTGACGGGTTCAACCGATGGGAAGCTGCACAAACAGTTGCGCGATCCATGATCATGTCCGCCATGCACGATGGTGAGGCAGCAGTCAGCATTAATGATTTTGCCAATGCTCTGGAAACGACACTTAGTGATGTAAATCTTGAGCCTGCTTTCAAGGCGCAAATGTTGGCACTGCCGTCAGAGGCTGATATTGCCAACATGCTTGGCCGGAACGTCGATCCAGACCTGATCTATAACGCACGAGAAAGTGTGCGCATGCAGACTGCCAGCCGCCTTGGTCAGATACTTGAGACAATGGCTCTCGACATCCCAAAGGAGCCTTATTCAGCATCCGCCCAAGATGTTGGCAAGCGCGCACTGGCACATGCTGCACTGTCTCTTCTTTCAGCATCAGCACCGCAAGCAACAGCTGAAAAAGCATTTGCACTGTTCAAGAATGCCGATCACATGTCAGACATCATGGGACCACTTGGTGTTCTCGCGACAATGGCTGTTCCGGAGCGCGACAAGGCTCTGAAGCTGTTTCATGACCGGTTTCATGAAGACCACCTTATTGTGGATAAATGGTTCATGCTGCACGCCATGCGCACCGGCCCTGATGCAGCAGAGCACGTTCGCAACATGATGCAGCACAAGGACTTCAGCCTGTCACGACCCAACCGGGTTCGCGCCTTGATCGGTGCGTTTTCAGGCATGAATCAGACAGGGTTCAACGCTGCCTCAGGAGAAGGGTACAATCTACTTGCAGACGTCGTCACGGCGCTTGATGAGCGCAACCCGCAAGTAGCAGCACGTATGGTTTCTGCATTGCGATCCTACCAATTAATGGAGCCGGGAAGACGGGAACTGGCACGTCAAGCACTTTCACGGATCAACGACAAAGTCGGCCTGTCACGGGACACAGGCGAAATGGTTGGGCGTATGCTGGAAACCCCAACAGATTGAGAATCCACTCCCAAAAAACATCCAAAGTGTAAATTTATTGGGTTATTGACTGTTACCAAAGCGGTTCTAGCTTGCCAAATCAGACGCACTTTGAATCTATAGGATGCAATGATTCGACTGGTTGGGCGCGCGATTGTCCTTCCTGTGGATACTGTCTGGGGCGGCAGGCCATCAAGATTTGAGAAGGGTGTTGCCTGGACGGTCCTTGTTCAACACAAGCGACCTGGAGCGGGGAAAATTTAGTGTCCAAGGCAAAGCTGGGCGAACTATTTTTCAAGGAGCGAGCGCTGAAAGTTGGCGTTGGCTCATCCCGCATACCTGCGATTGCAATTTCAGAACGTATATTACGTAACCTGATTACCGGACTCATCCTTTTGTTTCTTGGCACATTGGCAACTGCGCTGTTTCTGCAATTATCAGAAAGCAGAGACCGGTCAATTGAAGTATCCAAAACACACACCGAACTCATTCTTCGGGCAGCTGCCAGTGACCTAAGTGCCGCTCTGGGAACTAGTTTCGCAGGCAGCCAAACCTCAAGAAAGCTGGTTCCTGAAGATTTGTCAGAAGTTCTTCAGCAAACTGATGGTAGCCGTGGAAGGCTATTCATCATCGCCGATGACAAGGGCTATGTGCAAACAAGCTATCCTTTCGATCAGGGCCTTGCTGGAACCAACCTATCAACCGTTTTTGGACAGGAAGCCATTCTATCAGCATCTCAGGAAATTGGGCGTTCCATCTCTGCCTTCACGCCTGCCAATCAGGAAATCTATGTTGCTATCAGATCACTCACACCCTACGCAGGCCAGATCGTGGTCATCCATCCCAAGGCTGCCGTACTGCAGGATTGGAAATCCGACGTAACCCAGATCGCAACATTGTTTGTTGTGACACTTGGTGTGCTTGTTTTGCTTGGTACGGCTTTTCACTGGCAAGCTTCACGAGCGGCAGAAGCTGACCAGACTCTCGCAATCGCTACTGAACGGATGGACAAGGCACTCGACAGAGGACATTGCGGCTTGTGGGACTGGGATATATCCCGCGGACGCATATTCTGGTCAAAGTCCATGTACGACATTCTGGGTCTGGAAACCAAAGGTGAGTTTCTATCATACGGGGAAGTGGCGGAACGCTTGCACCCCGACGATGACCCGATAGATGAACTGGTCAACATCATGCTGCGAGGTGGACGCCCGGCCATTGACCAGGAATTTCGCATGAAGCATTCTGAAGGTCATTGGGTTTGGCTACGGGCGCGCGCTGAACTGTCCGAGGCGCCAGGTCAGGATTCACCCAATCTCGTTGGTATTGCCATTGATATCACAGAGCAGAAACGTCTCGATAAACTGAACCTGGATGCAGAATTGCGCCTCAAGGATGCAATCGAAAATGTTTCGGAAGCTTTTGTGCTTTGGGACTCTGACAACCGGTTGGTTATGTGCAACTCGAAGTATCAGCAATTGCACAACCTGCCAGCAAGTGTTTGCCGACCAGGCTCAACTTACGAGGATGTAACCAAGGTTGCACGCGAACCTGTTGTCCGGCAGCGCTCTGCAATTGCCGAACAGGGAAGTTTGCCAATCAGGGTTCCTGAGGGTTCAGAAGGCAGCACATTTGAAGTGCAACTTGAAGATGGTCGTTGGCTTCAAATCAACGAGCGGCGCACCAAGGATGGTGGATTTGTTTCAGTGGGCACCGACATTTCAAACCTCAAGATGCATGAAGAAAAACTGCTCGATTCCGAACGTGAATTAATGAACACAGTCCGCGACCTGCAAAAATCGCGCATGGAACTTGAACAGCAATCACAACGGCTGGCGGATCTGGCTGAAAAATACTCTCGCGAGAAAACCCGTGCCGAAGCTGCAAACCGGTCCAAGTCTGAATTCCTGGCAAATATGAGCCACGAATTACGCACACCACTTAATGCGATAATCGGCTTTTCAGAAGTCATTGAGCAGGAATTGTTCGGCGCAGTCGCAGTGCCAAAATATCTGGACTATGCCCATGATATACACAGCTCAGGCCAATACCTTCTGGATGTTATTAATGACATCCTGGACATGTCCAAGATTGAAGC
>JBAUGO010000304.1:0-9407 GCA_049679775.1 Anderseniella sp. | reverse complement strand
GTCTTCGCATTGGCCTGCCCGATGGTGATGATGTTGCTCCGGTCGCACCATTTGAGGTTATCGCCCTCAAGTGTCGTACCGAACCCGTTGACCAGGCTGTTTCACAGACCACAAGGGCTGCCGACTGGCTGATGAAACGTGGTGCAAAGAGATTGTACTGGAAATATTGCTCAACTTTTGATTCAACGCCTGAGGGAAATATTGGCCCCGTGGCAGAAGCGTTAATGAGGCAAACTGGCGCATTCCAAACTATATACTGCCCGGCATTTCCCGAAAACGGGCGATCGATCTATATGGGCAATTTATTCGTGGGCAATCAGCCCTTGAATGAAAGTCCCATGAAGGACCATCCGCTAACACCCATGCGCGATGCCAACCTGATCAGATTGCTCACACCGCAAGTGGAAGGCAAAGTTGGACATATTGCATGGCCAGATGTGGCACAAGGCAATGCGCAGATCACAAACCTGCTGAAGAGGCTTGCCTCAAACGGTTTTGCGCATGTTATACCCGATGCAATATCGCAATCTGACTTGCAACAAATTGCCCAGGCAGTGCAAGACTTCAGACTGATAACTGGCGGCAGTGCTTTGGCGTTGGATTTACCTCGACTCTATGAGGCGAGAGGGCTGATTGGTGAGCCAGACGATACTGGTGATCTGCCCATAATCGGCAAAGGGCAAATTGTACTTTCAGGGTCGTGCTCGGCGATGACGCGTGCGCAAGTGGCGCATTTTACTTCTATTGCTGCATCTCACCAGCTTGATCCATTGGCACTGGCACACGATGGTACTGCGCTGCACGAAGCGCGCAACTGGCTTGCCACACTCGCACCTGACGCCCCAAAAATCATCTACGCCACAGCGGACCCGCAAGATGTGGTGCGATCGCAGGAAGTTCTGGGTCGAGAGAAAGCTGGCAACGTGGTAGAAACCGCACTGGCGCAACTGGCACAAGACGCTTATGAGCTGGGTGTACGCCGGTTCGTGGTGGCTGGCGGTGAAACGTCAGGCGCGGTGACACAGGCTCTGGCAACAGATCGCCTGATCGTAGGGCGCGAAATTGCACCCGGGGTGCCCTGGTGTTTTGCAAACCGTAACGGTGAGACATTTGCCATCACGCTCAAGTCAGGAAATTTTGGTAATGAACAGTTTTTCACCAGCGCTTTTGGTGTTCTGGATCAATCGACGATGTCTTGATCTGAAACCACAATGGCCCGGAAATCATTGACATTGGTCAAGGTAGGACCGGTCATGACCAGATCACCCGTCAGCTCGAAGAATCCATAGGCATCATTATTGGCAAGCATGGCTTGAGCATCAATGCCATTTGCTGCTGCACGGGTCAGAACATCCGGCGTAACGATCGCACCTGCATTGTCTTCAGAACCATCAATGCCATCTGTATCAATGGCCACTGCGCTTATATTTGGTGCCGCGTTGAGACCTATGGCCAATGCGAGCGCATATTCGGCATTTCGACCGCCGCGACCATTGCCCTTGAGCGTAACCGTGGTCTCGCCACCTGACAGGATGACTGTTGGGCCTTTAGTCTCCAGGGCAAACCTTGCATGGGTTGCACCTACTTCACGCGCTTCGCCCTCAAGGTTATCCCCTAGATTTATGACACGGTAGCCGGCCTCACGGGCAATGATCGCAGCTGCATCAATGGACATTTTTGGCGTGGCGATCATGCGGGTGTCGGCATGGGCAAAAACCGGATCTCCAGGTTTGGGCGTTTCAGCGGCCTCAGTGTGCAGAAAAGCTCGCACAGATGCAGCCACATCCAGCTTGTACTTGTCCAGAATTTCCAGGGCTTGCTGGCGTGTTGTCGGGTCAGGCACTGTTGGGCCAGAAGCAACAGTTGAAGGATCATCACCTGGCACATCGGAGATCAGCAAGGATACGACCTGCGCCGGATAAGCAGCAGCAGCCAGCCGCCCTCCCTTGATGGCAGACAGGTGCTTGCGCAGACAATTCATCTCGCCAATCGGAGCACCTGATGACAAGAGCGCCTTGTTGACCATTTGCTTTTCTTCAAGTGTGATGCCTTCGGCCGGAGCGGTCAGCAACGCTGATCCACCACCCGATATCAGACACAAGACGAGATCGTCCGGCGTCAGCCCCTGAACCATCTGGTGAATGCGCGCCGCAGCATCAAAGCCTGCCTTGTCTGGTACGGGGTGAGACGCCTCAACAATTGAAATTTGACGACAGGGCGCTGCATGCCCGTACCGTGTCAGCACCAACCCTTCAAGCGGGCCCGACCAATTAGCTTCAACGGTCGCAGCCATGGCTGCAGATGCCTTGCCTGCCCCCACAACAATGGTTCTGCCCTTGGGGGCTTGTGGCAAATGCACAGGCAAACATAGAGCTGGTTGAGCCGCTGCGATTGCGGCTGTATGAAGCTGTTTCAGCAGATCACGGTATGACAATCAGGCAGCCTTTGCTTTAACAGGCACGAGACGCCGGCGACGCTGTGACCAGAATACCAGACCAAGGAGCAACAAGGCCGGAATGTAGAACACTTCCTTGGCAATGCGCTCAGCTGGTATTTCTACCTTTGAGATGGTTACCGGTTTATCGGAATAGAAATCAAACATGCGAAAGCGTGTGAAGTAAGGAGTTCCAGCAATTGGCTCTTCCAGTTTGGCGATATCGCCTTCAGGAACAACAATAAGGCCCCCACTTTCCAGCCGCGACGCACCTTCACCTTCTGCTCCCAGATTAACCATTATTGTGGTCTTTGAGGTCTTGTCCGGATTGTCAAAGTCCGGTCCTTCGACAACAACCCTCAAGCGGCCATCGGCAGGCTGCTTGCCAGCCAGTTCTATCGCCTCAATCCCGTTCTTCTCGTCATAGGGTGCTACCACCTGATCTAACCAGAAACCGGGCCGGAACAAGGTCAGCGCAATTAGCAACAAGGCAGCGGATTCCCAAAGCTTGCTCTTCACAAACCAGAAGCCTTGCGTAGCAGCGGCAAACAACATCATTGCAATTGTTGCGACGATAAATACAAACACCGCTTTGGCTGGGCTGACATTGATCAACAACAGTTCCGTGTTGAAAATAAACAGGAAGGGCAACAGCGCGGTACGGATATCGTAGGCAAAGCCTTGAATACCCGTCTTGATGGGATCACCACCTGAAATGGCTGCAGCAGCAAACGCAGCGAGGCCAACAGGCGGCGTATCATCGGCGAGAATGCCGAAGTAGAACACAAACAAATGCACTGCGACCAGTGGCACAATCAGCCCTGATTGCGCGCCGACAGTAACGATGACCGGCGCCATGAGCGATGACACCACGATGTAGTTGGCAGTGGTTGGCAAACCCATGCCAAGAACAAGGCTCATCACAGCAACCAGTACCAGCATGAGCATCAGGTTGCCACCGGACAGAAACTCAATAAGCTCACCAATGACCTGATGGAATCCGGTCAGCGAGATTGAGCCGATGATCACCCCTGCAACGCCGGTCGCAACACCAATGGCGATCATGTTGCGTGCACCGGCAATCATGCCATCCCAGAAATCACTCGCGCCGCGTTTGAGGTCGGCAATCAGATAAGGAGTCCCGCGGAAAATGGACTTTATCGTGTGTTGCGTCAAAACCACAAAAACCATCGCAATGGTCGCCCAGAAGGCGGACGTGGCAGGTGACAAGCCTTCATGCAAAATTGCCCAAAGCAGCACCACGATAGGCAACAGAAAGTGCAAACCCGTCAGCGCCACATCACCTGCACGCGGCAAGACGAGCATGGGTGCATTGGGATCATCCACCTCAAGATCAGGACGCTTGGCAGCCACCCATACGAGTACCAGATAAGCGACCAGAAACAGTGCCGAACCAGCCCACACGGTCATGTCAGGGAAGGCCACCTTGACTGCTCCCAGTACATAATTGACGAAAAATGCCAATACACACATCAACAGGAAACCGAACACCACACCCATCAACTTTTGGGCAAGTGTCATGCGTGACGCAGGCTTTTCCAGACCTTTCAAGTTCATTTTCATGGCTTCAAGGTGGACGATATAGACAAGCGCAATATAAGATATCAGCGCTGGCAAAATGGCGTTCTTCATGAGCTCTGGATATGACACGCCCACAAATTCGGTAATCAGGAAGGCTGCGGCACCCATGACAGGTGGGGTAAGCTGGCCATTGGTCGAAGAGGCAACTTCTACGGCACCTGCCTTTTCCGGTGAAAACCCGGTACGTTTCATGAGCGGTATGGTAAAGGTGCCCGTGGTCACCACGTTGGAAATGGATGAACCGGAATATAGCCCGGACATGGCAGATGCAACGACAGCCGCCTTGGCAGGCCCACCGCGCATGTGTCCCAGAAGGCCGAACGCAAGCTTGATGAAATAGTTTCCTGCACCTGCCTTTTCCAAAAGCGAGCCAAACAACACAAACAGGAAAATGATCGAAGCTGACACCCCGAGCGCCAGACCGAACACGCCTTCGGTCTGCATCCAGTAATGCCACAAAGCCTTGGAGAATGAAGCCCCTTTCCATTGCACAACGTCAGGAAGCCAGGCTGCATCGCCGAAGAACACATACATGACGAAAACCAAAGCAACGATCAGCATCGGCAAACCGAGCGAGCGGTACACGGCCACAGCGAGCATACTCAAACCAACAGCAGAAGCCACAATATCAGAAGACGTCGGAAGACCAGCGCGGGCTGCTATATCATTGCGAAACACCAGAAGATAAAGCGTTGCCGATACACCGGCGGCTGCAAGCACCCAATCATACCAGGGAATGGAATGGCGCATACCCGATTTAAAAAGGGGAAATGAAAACATCGCCAGCGCCAGAGCAAATGCCAAATGCACAATTCGGGTTTGCCCGTCATTGAAGACAAATGGCAGGCCCGTCAACTCGGTGAGGAAATAGGGCACACCTGATGCCGTATAGAGCTGAAAGCAGGACCAGATAAATGCAATCAGCGCGACGAAAAAGCCAAGCGAACCGGTCAGGTTACGGCCCCCGGTATCGGACGCGGCAGCAATTTCCTCGGCGGTCAAAGCAGTTTTGTTTTGTTGCGCGCTCATGAAAAGTCCCCTTTAAATTCTAAAAAATAGGCTTGAACGCAGCGCTCGATTAGGCCTAAAAATAGCCAAATAAATCAATAAATTATAGCGTTGAACGGGAGGCCAAAAGCGGCCTCCCGCCCATAATAATGTCACTCCAGATGCAATTACTGCATCCAACCACGCTCCTTGTAGTACTTCATCGCGCCTTCATGCAGCGGAGCTGACAGGCCGTCCTTGATCATTTCAGCTTCAACAAGGTTGGCAAATGCAGGATGCAGCTTCTTGAAGTCATCGAAATTGTCGAAGACTGCCTTTACGACCGTGTAAACCACGTCGTCTGGCACATCAGCCGAGGTGACGAAGGTCGCGCCAACACCAAAGGTTGGTGTTGCATTTGCGTTACCCTTGTATATGCCTCCAGGAACGCTGGCCTTGCGGTAATAAGCATTGTCAGCAACGAGCTTGTCGATTGCCGCTCCTTCAACAGGGATCATTTCAATGTCGCAAGTCGTGGCAGCTTCGGTGATCGCAGCAGCCGGATGTCCAACAGTGTACATCATTACATCGATCTTGCCGTCGCAAAGGGCTTGAGCCATTTCAGAGCCTTTCAGCTCTGCTGCCAGCGCCAGATCAGACATCTGAACACCGAAAGCAGCCATGACGACTTCCATTGTATCGCGTTGACCGGAACCGGGATTGCCGACATTAACACGCTTGCCCTTGATGTCTTCAAACTTGGCGATGCCACCGCCAGCCTTGCCGATCAAGGTAAAGGGTTCAGCGTGAACTGCGAATACAGAACGCAGTTTTTCATCGGCTCCAGCATCCTTGAACTTTCCAATACCCTTGAAGGCATTGTCCTGAACGTCAGACTGGGCCACACCAAACTCAAGCTCACCGGCCCGGATCGTGTTCACGTTGTAAACAGAGCCACCTGTTGATTCAACGGAGCAACGGATGCCGTGTGCCTTGCGGTCCTTGTTGACGAGACGACATATGGCGCCTCCGGTTGGGTAGTAAACGCCAGTTACGCCACCCGTGCCGATCGATACAAAACGCTGTTCGGCAGAGTTTGCAGATGCTGAAAGTCCCAAAATGGCAGCAGCAGCAAGTGTGTACTTAAAGATTGATTTCATTGATTTATTCACTCCCTTTTCACATGCGGTGAAAGGTAAGCCTAAGACGCTTGTGGCTTTGAGTCCATAAGGGATTTAATGGAATTTCCCTGGAGCCCGGCGCTTTGAGAGAAAATGGTACAGGCGGATGGATTTGAACCAACGGCCTCCGGATCCACAATCCGGCGCTCTAACCAACTGAGCTACGCCTGCATGAACCATTTCGCGGGCCGCAAACTATGCCGAAGCCCACTGTATTGCAAGTGCACAATATATGTGAACTTGGCAACATTTTCCATGCCTGCGTTTTTTGGCATTTTGACCAAGAATTCATGGACGTGGCGACCAAAACCAGCTTATGGTGATTTTGGATGCGGCGGGATTGGCAAGTACATTGTGGGATGAACTTGCTGGTTCTGAATATAGACGGCAATTGAGACGGGGCAAGTTTGTTGCAGGTTTCCGACTTGGAAATCGAACTGGCCAGGGGATTTGTTGTGACCAAAGTGACCGCTCCATCACTGGACGATCTGAATCATTCGACGGTACCTGCCTGGTTGTGGGACGGCGCGCGCATGCGCATCGTCTGGGCCAATTCTGCCGGTGTCAGCTTTTTTGGCCATCAGAGCCTCTTTGATCTGATCGACACACCTTTTGATGATACCGACCCAGGCGTTGCCCGCGTCCGTGAACTTGCAACATCAGTGATGCGCGGGGAAAGCTGGCAAGAGGTGATCTCGTTTGCCTCTGCTGCCAGCGAAGAGCCGGTTTCGGTGAACCTTTATGTCCACAGCCTTGCAGACGGTCGCAACGGACTGCTCATGGTCACGCACACGAACCATGAAATGGCTGTGCAATCCTCTTATGCTGAAAAAGGCGTGCTCCCTTCGGTGCTGGAGGGACTGCCTGTTGCGACACTCGTGGTAACAGGTGACAGTCAGATTACCTTTGCCAATGACGCCGCCAGGAAGCTTATCGGTGGCGATCAGCCATCATCCGTGTCAGAGCTGGGGATTGCCGATACAGTACTTGGCCTGATCAACAAGAGTACGCGCGCAGGAATTGCCACAGCCATAGCAGAAGTACCAACCGCTTATGGCTCTCGCGAAGTTCGTATCACGGTCAAACCTTTGTCTGGCTCTGACCATGTCATGGTTGTTCTTGAAGACGTGACCGACCGGCGCCTGCTGGAACGGTCGCAACAGACCGTCCAGGCAACTCCAACACCAATTTCAACAGCGACGGTCAAAACAGCAGTACAACCGTCTGAAACCGGCAAGTCGGGCACCCTTTCCGGTCTGAAGCAGGCCATTGAGGCGGTTATCAATACAACAGGCGAACCGCTTGAAGATCGCGACGCGCTGCATGCAACAACCAGCACGGCAAAGCCCGCAGCAAAACCGGAACAACGCCAAAACCGTGAGCCAGCAGAGAAGTCCCGATCGAATTTTAATGTTGCCGAGATTGTTCACAACTCGTTGTCAAGGCTGCCACGCGCCATCGTACTTTATCGTGCTGGCAAGATTGTTTATGCCAATCAGGCAGTTGCTTTGGCGCTCGGTTATGCTGATGAAAACGAGATTACTCATCGCCATGACATCGCAGCTGCACTTGGCACGCTGGCCGGCAAGGATGGTCGGATCATTCTGACCTCGGCTTCGGATGCTGATGTGGAGTTCATGGTCCACAAATCGACTTTCCCCTGGAATGATGGCGCCATTCCAATGGCCGTGCTTTCGCAGCCATCACCTGCTGGCAAGACAAGTGAGCCGCGCACGAACGACAAGCCTGAAATAATTACAGCGCCTGCATTGGAACCTGGCACTTCAACTGACGCTCAAGCCAAGCCAGACAACAAGATGGCTGTTGATTTACCTTCGGCTGAACCAGCTCCAGCAGGCGTTGGTCCTGTCAGTGCCGCTGCCGTACTATCCATTCTCGATACAGCAAGCGATGGTTTTGTGTTTCTGTCCACGAGCGGCAACATCACCCATATGAGTGCCGGAGCTGAGGCGTTGTTTGGTGTTCACGCGGCAAGTGTACTGGACACGCCTCTTGCAGGACTCATGAACAAGGCAAGCAGCAAGATTATCAGGGACTATGTGTCGGCACTCGATGATAGCGGATTATCGATGGTGTTTAATGGCGGGCGCGAAGTGACGGCCAAGATGAATGATGGTGGCGATGTGCCCTTGTTCATCACGATGCGAAAAGTCTCAGAACAGGTCAATGGCGTGCCAAAGTCTGCCTATTGCGCTGTTCTGCGCGACATAACCCAATGGAAAAAAACCGAAGCAGAACTACGCGAGGCGCGCGACAAGGCCGAGAACACCAGCCGTCAAAAATCAGAGTTCCTGGCACGGATCAGCCATGAACTTCGCACACCACTCAATGCCATACTTGGATTTTCGGACGTCATGCGCAAAGGCCAGTTTGGGAAACTCGGCTCTGAACGTTATGAAGGCTATGCCAACGATATTCATACATCCGGAGAGTACCTCCTGTCTTTGGTGAATGACCTGCTTGATCTTTCCAAGGTTGAAGCCGGCAAACTGGAGCTGAATTTCATTTCAGTGGACCTTGGTCAATCCGTAGATGCCTGCATTAAGCTCATGCAGGATGAGGCGACGGGCGCACGCGTTGTGTTGCGTACATCAATCGCACCAAACCTTCCGCATGTTGTTGCAGATAACCGCTCAATCAAACAGGTGCTGCTCAACCTTGTTGGCAATGCAATCAAATTCACTGACCCAGGCGGACAAGTGATTATTTCGGCCAAGGCACTGGCAAGTGGTGAACTGATGTTGTCGGTGGCTGATACCGGTGTTGGCATGAATGAAGATCAGTTGAACAAGGCGCTTGAACCCTTTCACCGGGTCGAGACGACTGGCAGACCAGATGTTCAGGGAACCGGCCTTGGCTTGCCTCTGACCAAGGCATTGGTGGAAGCCAACAGAGCCAATTTTGAAATCACCAGCGAACCTCGCAAGGGGACACGGGTCGATATTACCTTTCCGACAACACGGGTACTAGCCAGTTAGCGCTTAAGCTCAGACCCTAACTTTTCAGCTCAGTCAGATCCTTGAACAATTCAAGTGCTTCGGCATTGGCCAGCGCTTCCACGTTCTTTACCGGACGGCCGTGAACAATGTCGCGCACGGCGAGTTCTGTGATCTTGCCAGACTTTGTGCGCGGGATGTCCGCTACAGCAACTATCCTTTCGGGTACATGGCGAGGTGAAGCAC
>JBAUGO010000303.1:0-3269 GCA_049679775.1 Anderseniella sp. | reverse complement strand
GTACATCTGCGATGGTGCGGGCAAGCGGCCCGGACACGGCCATCAGCTGACCACCGATATGGCGTTCGGGGCCTGAAAAATTGACAGCCGGAACGCGCCCCAGTGTCGGGCGTAACCCGTGCAGGCCGCACGCATAGGCAGGGTATCTGATCGACCCTCCAATATCAGTGCCGTGGCCTATGCAGCCGATGCCAGCTGCGGTTGCTGCTGCGGCACCACCGGATGATCCGCCTGGTGTGATGGCATTGTTGATCGGGTTGACTGTATGGCCATGGAGCGAGTTACGACAAAACCAACGCAAAGAGAAGGCAGGCGTGTTTGTGCGCCCAATGATGACCGCGCCTGCCTTGCGAAGGTTGGACACAACCGGGTTGTCGCGCGTTGCAATCAGGTCTTTTTGCAAGCGCAAGCCATTGGTGGTGGCAAATCCGTGTTGGTCCACATTAACCTTTATCGTCACCGGTACACCGGCAAGGGCTGGAAGGCGCTCACCTCGCGCGATGTCTTCATCAATTGCCTGTGCTGTTGCCAGTGCTTCGTCGGGCATAAATTGCACAACTGCATTTATGGCAGGATTGACGGCGTCTAGTCGCGCCAGTGCATCTTTTGTGACTTCAACAGCGCTTACAGCGCCAATGCGAATGAGCTGGGCAATTTCAGTAGCGGGCTTTTTCCAGAGATCAGACATCGTTTTAGCCTTGGTGAGAGAAAGGGTTAGGTTCGCGTTAACCAGATAGATTATTAACACATTATCAAAGAGCTAACCTTAATTTGCTTTGACCGGGGAAGAAAAATCTGGAGTGAACTCATGAAGGGTGAATCTGAACCTTTAGGACTTGAGGTTGCCATAAGGCTCAATGACTCAACCGTTTTGCGGGGCTGGGTTGTTGCGGGTATCACCGGAAAGCTTGATCAGACCCTGAACAAGGAAGCTCCGTTCATCGAGTTCATCTACCCGGATGGCCGACGCAGTTTCATTGCAAAATCACAGGTATCGACCGTCGAGCCGCTGGAGCCGTTGAAAAAGCCCCAGCTCAATGTGCGCAATACTGACTCCGCCACCTGCTATGAGCTGCTCAGACTGAATGAAGGGTGCAGCTTTGATGAGGCACGCGATTCCTATCATCGGCTGGTAAAGCTTTATCACCCGGATCTGTATTCAAATTCCAGCTTGCCGCCCGAGATCACCCGCTATGCTACGGAAATGTTCTCACAAATATCAGCGGCTTATGCCGAAATCCGGCAGAGACTGAATCAGGCTGCCTGAGCTTCCTCTTCGCACACCTGCTTCCAGATATGGCGAGCCACGTCGCGTAATTGTTTGGCCTCTTCCCAGCGGTTGGACAGCTCCTCACCGTCTGCCCCCGTCATGGCATATTCAGGTGGCCCTAGTTCGCACAGGAAAATGGGTGAGCCTTCCCGGTTGCGCTTGATCCATGACTGAAATCCGCGACGCCAGAAATCTTCAAACACTTTCACCCATTTCTGATGCTGGGGGAAATTGATCTGGAGCTGGATTTGTTGGCGCGAGGCAACGCGACCCTGGAACGAGTCTGAACGCTCGATGCAGCGCTGGATCAGCGCCTGATTGTCATCAGACACCGGATACCAGAACTCGCGATCAACCACATAGTGTGACAGGTCGCAGCACAGCCGCATTTCCGGCACCGCATCCAGCAATTGCAAAGTGTAGAACAGGTCATTGGTGATGCAGTTGCGGTGGGTTTCAAACTGTATCGGAATGTTGACCTCATCAGCCATCTCGATCCATTTGCGAATGACGGGAATGCCGCCTTCAACGGAGAGGGGAAACACCTGTCCGATAATGTCCACAAATGGCGAACCAAAGTCCTTCGACATGATCAGCGTTTCGCGCAATGAGTCCACGGTCTTGGGAAAAGCCACAATCAGCGGTGTCAGGTTGTTGCGCTCTAGGTGTGGGCGCACGTCATGGGCTGTTTTGACGTCGGCTGCACCCAGATCAATTGCCATGCCTGAAAAGCCTTCAGCTGCCACCATGTCGCACACGTCCGGCAGGGGAAGCTTGATGCCGTCTGGTGCGTGCGGCTGCATGGCCCACAAGGACTGATAGACCTGAAGGTCAGGGCGCAGGGCCCGTGATGGTTCAGTCATAGGCAACGCGATCCAGTGCGCCGCTTGCATTCCTCGTAATCCAGACCTCATTCATCGGATAATCAGCTTCGGACTTGCCACCAGACAGCTTGCGGACCAACTCGATTTGAAACTCGATATATCCCATGCGGTTGACCTCCTGACCAAGCTTGCTCTCGATCTGGTCATTCAGCTCTTTCAGCTTCCAGAACGGGACAGAAGGAAATGTGTGGTGCGCGGTGTGGTATTGCATTTGCCAGCACATCCACTTCATCAGCGCGTTGGTATCGGTTGAACGGGTGTTGACCAGCGTGTTGTCCTCATGGCTCAGGCCAAGATGTTCGATGGTGTTTTGCAGCTGGTGCACGAACTTCATGGTTATCATCGGCGCAAGCCACAAGATCACGACTGCCCAGGACTGAAAGTATACGGACAAGGCAGCGATCAGCATGTAGCCAGCCATCATGAAGCGCGCTTCCTTTATGACAAGGGCGTGCTGGGTCTTGAAGATATAGGGTTCGCTGACAATGCCGAAGCAGAACCTCACGATACGGCGAACCCGTGAATACCAGTATGTGGGGCCAAAAAACCACAGCAGATAGGACGTCAGTGTGTAAGGTTCGCGTACCAGTTCGCCGTCCTTTTCCCAGTTCTGGGTGTACTGGTGGTGGGCGAAGTGCTGGATCTTGTCGAAGTCGCGTGGGTACATCATCGTAAAGCCGATGGCGCGGCCGAGCCACTCGTTGAGCCATTTTGATTTGAAAACCGTGCCGTGGCTGAGTTCGTGCTGGCCGGCATAGAGGAAGTTCAGCAAGATGCCGTGGACGATGAAGGCAGGCACTGCCCACCACGTTCCCCAGGTCTGCCATAGCACGTATCCGGTCAGCAGCACCGCGCCTACGTGTGAGCCTGCCTGCAGCAGCCCGCGAGCGTCCGAGCGTTCATAGAGCGCGCGCAAGTGGTCACGCTCAAGTAGTTTGCGGCGGGAAAATTCTGCGTCCATGGTGATGTTTCGCTCGATTTTTTGTTGTGGGTATTTTGATGCGGCATAAATTATCTGACAAGTGAATATTTACTCTGTGGTGTAGACGCCGCGCGGAGTGCGCAGGTGGGCAATGCCCTTCTGCTCGACGAACTGGGTGGTGGCTTCCCAGAGG
>JBAUGO010000302.1:0-4645 GCA_049679775.1 Anderseniella sp. | reverse complement strand
CAGGATAGAGCACCAGATTCCTAATCTGGGGGTCACTGGTTCGAATCCAGTCGGGATCACCAATAATTTCAGGCCCGTCCTGGACACGTGGGTAGTATCACACCAGGGCGAGCGCGGTTGATAGGCACCAGTGCGCTTTCCAGTATTTCCGAAACCCGTTTCCATGAATGCTCTTGTGCAAAGGCAATACAGTCATCGCGCCGACAGGCGAGCGCTGTGCGGATCGCTTGACCCAGATCTGCATCAAGACACCCAATGTTGTTTGCCGTGATAACATCAATCGGGCCTTCCACGGGGAACGCTGCCACCGGCACACCACAGGCAAGCGCCTCCAGCATGACCAGGCCAAATGTGTCTGTTTGACTGGGAAAGACAAAAACATCAGCTGCGGTGAGTGCACGCGCGAGATCATCTCCCATCAGATAGCCGGTAAAAACCACATCAGGATAATCAGATTTGAGCTCGGCAAGTTGCGGCCCATCTCCGACGACGACCTTGGTGCCCGGAAGGTCAATCGACAGGAAAGACTTGATGTTTTTTTCAACCGCGACACGACCGGCATTCAGCATGACAGGTCGCTCCAGACCTTCAAACATGGAGCTTTCAATTGGCCTGAATTGAGCCGTATCCACGCCACGCGTCCAGACCTTTATACGGTTGAAACCCAAAGCCTCCAGCCTTCGTGCAACGGTGGGTGTAGGCACAAGTGTTGCGGATGCAGGAGCGTGAAACCGCTTGAGGATGGCATAAATGAAGTCTTCAATGCGCGGAATGGGCAACCGGTTCGCGATCATCTCGGGAAACCTGGAATGAAAGCTGGTTGTGAAGGCAAGCCCGTTCTTGAGACAGTATCGGCGGGCGAACCAGCCAAGCGGTCCCTCGGTGGCGATGTGTATTGAGTCAGGCTGAAGGTCAGCAATCCTTCGAGCGACAGCTCCTGGCGAGATGAGGGCAAGGCGGATCTCGGGATAGGTTGGCATCGCAATGGTTGGGCGGCCCTGGGATGTAAGCAGGCTAACGCGATGTCCTGTCTCGCGCAATAATCTGGTTACGGTATCAAGCGTGCGGACGACACCATTAACCTGAGGATACCAGGCGTCCGTTACGAGCAGGATGTGCAAGCGATCTCTCCCTGCGTTCTGAAATAGTGGCCATCGTGCGCCAGTTGATGAGTTCGAAACTACCATCAAAGTGCTCTACAAGTGCAGAGCAACTCTCTACCCAGTCACCATCATTGAAGTACTCAATACCATTGATGTTACGCATGTCCGGCGTGTGCACATGACCGCAAATAACGCCATCAACACCACGGCGTTTGGCTTCCCGCACCACCGCATTTTCAAAATTTGACAAGAACTCGACGGCTTTCTTGACCCGGTTTTTCAGATAAGCCGACAATGACCAGTACGGCCTGCCCATAAAACGTCGAAGACGATTAACGGAGCTGTTGAGACCCATTGCCAGCTCATAGGCATTGTCACCCAGATAGGCCAGCCATTTGGCATGCTTGACGACACCGTCAAACTCATCCCCATGCATTACAAGGTATCTTTTGCCATTTGCGCCGACATGAATGTCGGTCAATCGAACCGCTGCCCAACCGAAATGAGTTCCTGCAAAATCCCGGAAATTCTCGTCATGGTTGCCTGGTATGTATATCACCCGGGTTCCCTTGCGAGCCTTGCGCAGCAGCTTTTGCAAAACATCATTATGCTGCTGGTCCCAGTGCCAGGTTTTTTTCAAGGCCCAGCTATCTACAATGTCTCCGACAAGGTAGAGGGTTTCGGATTCAGTCGCTCGCAGGAAATCAAGCAACATGCCTGTTTGAGCGCGACGTGTACCCAGATGAAAATCGGAAATCCAGATCGCGCGATACCGTCCAGGTATATTTATGTTTGCTCTCACATTCATCTTTGCATGGCGTATGTAAGCCAGTCGCAATCTTCCTTGCGGTCTGATTGCTGACTAACAGGTTGTGCACATGGGACGATCGACACAATCACGGCATAACCGCCCCCAAGCCGGGACACATGAACATCCAAACCAGTCTCTGCGGCAATGCGAGTCAGCTCCATTTCCAGGTCCTTGCGTGGCTCGACATGGAACCTGGCCAGCCAGCGCTGCATGAGCTTTCGAAATGCCAGGGGCCATGCGTCCATGGTGCCGAAGTCAACCACATGCAAGCTGCCACCGGGTTTGAGCTGGGTCAGCGAATGGCGCACCGCTTGCTGCCATCCCGGGATCATCGAGACGGTGTAGGATAAAAATATCCGGTCGAAGCCTGCGACCTGAAATTGGCTGCACGCGTCAAAACTTTCGGCATTGCCTTGCGCCAGGAAGATGCGTTCGGCAACTTTGCTGCCACTGACATTATTCTTCGCTGAGACCAGCATTTCGCTGGATATGTCAAAGCCATAGAATAAAGCTTTTTCATAGCGCTTTGCCGCCGCCAAAAGGTTGCGCCCCGTTCCACAACCGACCTCAAGAACCCGCCCCCCATCGGGCACATTCATGCCAGCCAACAATGTGTCGCGTCCGAACAGGTAATATTTACGGGTAAGGTCATAGATGTGGCGCTGGCGCCTGTAGACCCGGTCCATCATGCTTGCGTGGCTATCTGTGATCGTGGTTTCAGACATCATCTCAGCTCATAAATGTGAAAACCGCCATAAATGGCCGAGCGGTCATTGGCACCAAGCTGCTGCGCGGTTTGATGATTGCATGTCCAACGGTTCAGCAACGTGCTTTCCAGTTTTTGTTCGAGCGGTGAATGTTCAGCCGCGGTCCGGAAGATAACGCGGGCACCCGGTCTGGCAGCACGGGTAATGGCAGACCAAAGTGCGTTGATCTGGTCTTTATCCATCCAGTCTTGCGCATCAAGCAATACGACGCGATCCACGCTGGATTCAGGTTGTGCATCAAGAACATCCGTGATGGGGCTGTTTTTCGTTTGAACGCGCTCAGTCAGTTTTTTAAGTGTGGGCCAGTGCCTGGCTTCCAGATAAGGTGGCAGCTTGGCCTGGCTGTCCGGATGGGAATAGCTGCGCCCAAACGCCTGACGGGCGAAGTAGTTGTCAGCCAATGTGTGACCACAAGCCAGCACTTTGAGCCGCTCACAAAGCACATCCGCCATATGCCGCCCACCAGCCAACTCGACATATTGCGCCGGTGGAATACCAAGCCCGTAAAGTGACATGGGCGATGATGTCAGCCACCTGATCAAGCGTTTGTCAAACAGCGGTTCCAGCTTCTGGGCGAAGAATGCACGCTGCTCGTCCAGCGTTTTTGCTTTCATGATGTCGGCTGGTTTGACACCGTAAAGTCGCGCCGCCATATGAGCCATCGAAATGAACCTTCCCAGTAGTCCGTAGCGATAGAAACCCTTGGCGAACAGGTCTATGCGGCGCCCACCCAAATATCGGTTTTCACCCCAGTAGGCGCGTGCGTCCTGACTTATGTTTGGTTCGATAAAGAGCTCATAGAGCTCAAGGTTGAGCGGACTTTTGGCAGCGGCAAAGAAGTGGTTGAAATCCTGGTGCGACAGCAAGTGCCGGGCAGCTTTTAGTTTGAGTTCCAGTAATGAGAGGTGGGCGACGTTCAGGTCTACCGCTGTGATGCGGGCGGGGGCAGCGGTGAGATAGGACATCACATTGCAACCACCTGAAGTGATGGCCACGATATGATGCTCTGGCTGGATGTCCATGGCGGCCATGTCCACTACTGGATCTTCCCATATCTGCGGATAAACAAGACCATCAAAGGCAAACGCAAACAGACGTTCCAGGACACCTTCACGACTGGCCCCGGAGCTGCGCACTGCCGCCCTCTTCAGCGGACTTCTATGATCAGTTGTGACGGAAGCGGTAATGACCTGATCCTGCATGGCGTGCCTCTCTTGCGTGTTGAGCACAGCCCTAGGCTGAATCGGTAACCGTCATGCGAAGGAACGATGAAGGATTTGTGACAACGGCTTGGCAGATGAAGGTTGGTTAACGGGTAAAGTGGTCAAGCCTTTAGGTCTGAAACATGGATTCAGCCGATTATTTGCGGTGCATCAGAAAAACTGTTCGCGAGAATGTGAAAACATCATGCATTGGCGAGGCGCGTCAAAGGTTGCATGCTTGCCTTCCAGAAACTCGAGAGGAACTGACATGAGAGCGCTGGTTATAATTTTTGCCGGTCTGATGCTGACTGGTGTTGCCCTTGCTCAAGACGCAAAAGAGCCCCCTGCGGCCCTTGAAGGCAGCATGACAATTGAACGCATGGACACAATCATCAAGCGACTTGACGAAAACGCCACGGCCGCCTCAGGTGGATCAGCCTGGCAATTCCACATCGAGACCGTACCGGTTGTTGTGATCACGGACATAGCAAACAACAGAATGCGGATCATGATTGCATTGAAAAACGCAACCGACATGACGCCGGAAGAACTGTTGCGACTGTCACAAGCCAACTTCGATACAGCCCTGGATGCGCGGTATGCCATCGCCAAGGGAGTCCTGTGGGCGACATTCATTCACCCTCTCAGCACCCTGCACGACAGACAATTTATCGAAGGTATCGGCCAGACGGTCAACGCGGCAAAATCATACGGCACGACGTATTCATCCGGGTTGCTCAGCTTTGGTGGGGGCGACAGCCG
>JBAUGO010000301.1:0-4602 GCA_049679775.1 Anderseniella sp. | reverse complement strand
TCCCATTCCCATGACAGGAAATGCATGGTCTTGCCTGATTGCTCGGCGGCGGCGGCAAATATGGTGTCAAACTCGATGGAGCCGAAAATGGCAAAAGTTGCAAAAATGCCCAGAGCAAAGCCGAAGTCACCTACGCGGTTGACAACAAATGCCTTGATGGCCGCAGCGTTGGCGGATGGCTTCTTGTACCAGAACCCAATCAGCAAGTATGACGCCAGCCCCACCCCTTCCCAGCCGAAGAACATCTGCAGCAGGTTGTCTGAAGTGACCAGCATGAGCATCGCGAAAGTGAACAGCGATAGATAGGCAAAGAAACGTGGCTGATTATCGTCATGGCTCATGTAGCCAATGGAATAAACATGCACCAGCGAAGATACAGACGTCACCACGACCAGCATGACAGCGGTCAAGGTATCTATGCGCAAGCTCCAGTCAGCGGCCATGCCACCGGAACGTATCCACTCAAGCACCGGAACCTTGTAAGTATTCTGCGCGATGGCAACATCAAAGAAGGCAATCCATGACAAGACGGCCGATGCCAGCAGCAATGCTGTCGGCAACATTTGCGGCCAGGCTGGTCCGTGCGAATGGTGATCGTCTTCATCATGATGGGCAGAATGATTTTGCGTACCGCGCAAGAGTGTCGTGCCCAGAACGCCGGATATCAGTGCTCCGAGAAGAGGTAAAAATACAATCAGAAGGAAGATGGTGTTCATGGCAAGAAAATCCCGTCAGCCCTTCATCATGTTGATGTCTTCAACCGCGATGCTGCCGCGATTTCGGAAGTACGTGACCAGTATCGCCAGTCCAATTGCAGCTTCACCGGCAGCAACCGTCAGCACCAGCAGCGCAAATACCTGCCCAACCATATCGTTGAGAAATGACGAAAACGCCACGAGGTTAATGTTGACTGACAGCAGGATCAGTTCAATCGACATCAAGATGATGATGACATTTTTCCGATTCAGGAAAATGCCAAATATGCCGATCGTAAAGATGATTGCTGCGACGGTGAGGTAATGTCCAAGACCGATTTCCATGTTTTAAATTCCTTGTCCCGGCTTGACCTTGCGCACTTCAATTGCAGTTGCAGGACTGCGCGCAACCTGATCGGAAATGTTCTGTCGTTTAACGCCCACCTTGTGGCGAAGCGTCAGCACAATGGCACCAATCATGGCGACAAGCAGTATCAGACCTGCTGCCTGGAAGTAGTAGATATAGCGGGTATAGAGCAATTGCCCGAGTGCTTCAGTGTTGGAAATGTCGCCAGGTATGGGCGCTCCCAGTGCTCCAGACACCTCAGGTGATATAACCCAAACGCCCAGGACAAGGGCAAGCTCGGTAAACAGGACAAGACCGACAACCATGCCAATAGGGGCATATTGCATCATGCCAGCGCGCAGCTCCGCAAAGTCCACGTCCAGCATCATCACCACGAAAAGGAACAACACAGCGACGGCGCCAACATAAACAACAACCAGGATCATGGCGAGGAACTCAGCGCCGAGCAGGATGAAAAGACCTGACGCGTTGAAGAACGTAAGGATCAGGAACAACACTGAATGCACAGGGTTGCGTGATGTTATCACCATTACTGACGATGCTATCGCAATCGCAGCAAATAGATAAAAAAATGCGGCAGTTACTGCCATTTCTTCAACCCCTGTCTAGTTCACTCAAATCCGGCTCGCCAGCTTTCAGCGATACGGCGCATCCATTGCAATATTGGATGCTATTTCACGTTCCCATCTGTCGCCATTGGCCAACAGCTTTTCCTTGTTGAACAAAAGCTCTTCTCGTGTCTCGGTGGCAAACTCAAAGTTTGGACCTTCCACAATTGCGTCAACCGGGCATGCCTCCTGGCAAAAACCGCAGTAGATGCACTTTACCATGTCAATGTCATATCGCGTTGTGCGGCGAGTTCCATCATTGCGGCGCGGGCCTGCCTCGATAGTGATCGCCTGAGCCGGGCATATTGCTTCACACAATTTGCAGGCAATGCAGCGCTCTTCACCATTGGGATACCTGCGCAACGCATGTTCACCGCGAAAGCGAGGGCTTACTGGCCCCTTTTCAAACGGATAATTGATCGTTGCCTTTGGCGCGAAGAAATACCTCATCGACATGAAAAAAGCGTCGATGAACTCCTTCAGAAACAGCGATTTCGCGGCTTGTGCTAGTCTCATGGTGCAAGTCCAAATGCAGTAATGACACCTGCGGTGATAACCACCCAGGCCAGTGAAATGGGTAGGAACACTTTCCAGCCAAGACGCATCAACTGATCATAGCGATAGCGCGGTACGAACGCCTTGACCATCGCAAACATGAAAAACACCAGGAATGTTTTTGCCATGAACCAGACAACACCAGGCACCCAGGTAAATGGTGCAAAATCCAGAGGCGGCAACCAGCCCCCCAGAAACAGGATTGTGGTCATGGCGCACATCAAGGTGATCGACACATATTCACCCAGCATGAACAACATGTACGGCGTGGAAGAGTACTCAACCATAAATCCGGCAACCAGTTCAGACTCAGCTTCTGGCAGGTCAAACGGCGGACGATTGGTCTCAGCCAGTGCAGATATGAAGAACACGACAAACATCGGCAAAAGCGGCAGCCAGTACCAGTCCAGGAATGAACCTGGCAAACCGAGCCACGTCCCGATACCGGTAGATTGGCTCATGACGATACCAGACAGGTTCAGTGTTCCTGCACACATCAGCACCGTAATGATGACAAACCCGATGGACACTTCGTAGGACACCATTTGAGCCGCTGAACGCAATGCGCCAAGGAAAGGATACTTGGAGTTGGACGCCCAACCACCCATGATGACGCCGTAAACGCCTAAAGATGAGATGGCGAACAGGAAAAGAATGCCGACATTGATGTCAGCAACCACCCAACCCGCATTCACAGGCACAACGACCCAGGCCGACAGAGCCAGAATACAGGTTACCAGTGGCGCAATCAGGAACACACCCTTGTTGGCCCCATCGGGAATGACCACTTCCTTGAATACAAATTTCAGCATGTCCGCGAACGACTGGAACAGGCCCCATGGACCCACAACATTGGGACCACGACGCATCTGTACTGCTGCCCAGATCTTGCGGTCAGCATAAACCAGGTAAGCAACGATGATCAGCACAGACACAAGAAGTGCCAGTGACTGGATTGCTATGAAGCCTACGGTGAGCAGTATCTCGTTCATGTCAGCCCCTACTCCGCCGCTGCAAGTTTTTGCTGGCTGGCCCGCAAGGAAGAACAGTCAGCCATGATTTTCGAGGCCCGCGCGATCGGGTTGGTCATATAAAAATCCGTCACAGGTGAAACGAAAGGCCTGGAGGTCATCTTGCCACCTGCCTTGGCGATTTCTGTCAACAAACCAGCATCGGAAGCTTCGACTTCATCAAGACGCGCCAGATGCGGTGCAATCAAATACATGGAAGAGCGCAACTGAGCCAGATTGTCAAAGCCCAGCGTCAGATCAAGCTTGCCTGCAAGTGCACGGATGATCGCCCAGTCTTCGCGCGCATCACCGGGCGGAAAATTGGCGCGGCGTGCCATTTGCACTCGGCCTTCCGTGTTCACATAGGTTGCTGACTTTTCGGTGTAGGTGGCACCCGGCAGAATAACATCGGCGCGATGTGCGCCTGCATCGCCATGACTGCCCTGATAAATCACGAATGCATCGCCAAGTTGCTTCGTGTCCATTTCGTCAACACCAAGCAGGTAAACAACTTCAATATCGCCAGATTTTGCACCCTTCAGGATGGCTGCGGTATCCTTGCCGCCCGGCAGGGTTGGCAGTGCACAAACATCCAGAGCACCGACGCGTCCTGCTGCGGTGTGCAACACATTGAAACCGTTCCAGTCATCCTTGATCACGCCAATTGCCTGAGCCGCCTTCATGGCGGTGGCAAGCACGGCCTTGCCGTCAGGTCTCGCCAGTGCGCCCTGCCCTATGATGAACATTGGCCGGGATGCCTTTGCAGCCTTGTGGCGGGTCAAATCTTCAAGAGCTGCCGTGCCGTCGCCCAGGTACGTGTAAGGGTAAGTCAGGTCAGCACGCTCACCGATGACACCGATGTGGACATTGCCAGACAGGTAACGCTTACGGATCCGGGAGTTCAGCACAGGCGCTTCAAGGCGCGGATTGCACCCGATCAACATGATGGCGTCAGCTTCTTCAATGCCGGCAATGGTGGAATTGAAAATGTAACCTGCGCGTCCTCCCGCCTCACCCAGAGGCGAGCCAGACTCACGGCAGTCAAGATTTTTCACCTCAAGCTTTTCCATAAGCGATTTGAGTGCGAAGACTTCTTCAACGCCATTCAAGTCGCCAACCAGCGCAGCGGTCTTATCAGGGCCTACAGTTTTTAATTTTGAGGCAACCAGTTCAAATGCTTCATCCCAGCTGGCGGAGCGTAAATTCCCATTCTCGCGAATATAGGGTTTGTCCAGGCGTTGCGAGCGAAGCCCGTCCCAGATGAACCGGGACTTGTCGGAAATCCATTCCTCGTTGACCTCTTCATTCAAACGCGGCAACACGCGCATGACTTCACGCCCGCGTACATCAACACGGATTGCAGAACC
>JBAUGO010000300.1:0-2135 GCA_049679775.1 Anderseniella sp. | reverse complement strand
CTCCAATTCTTTAGACTGGAGGGAAGCCTAGTCACGAAAAGCTTAATCCTGCTTGAACGTGGAATGTTCAATTGGTCGCTTCCACCAACCGCTGATACAGGTGCCACGTGGCATGGCCCAGCACTGGCAAAACGACCAACAGCCCCAGGAATGCCGGGACAAGTGCGGCAACTGTCAACACGAGCACAATCAGCCCCCACCCAAGCATGACTGCGGGATTGAGCAACACCGCCTTCACACTGGTGATGATGGCGGTGATGAAATCAACGTCCCTGTCCAGCAGCATCGGGATAGATACCACCGTCACCGAGAACAGCAGCGCATACAGCACTGCTCCCACCGCGTGACCGACCAGCAAAAACCGTAAACCCTCTGGCGTCTCCAGCACAATGTTGAGAAAGCTGTCGAATGACGACATGGACTTGAACCCAAGGAACAGCGCCACCAACAAGCGGATTTGATACATCCACATCCACATGATGAACAGTGTGACGAATGCCATGACAGACATCTCGCGACCCTTTTGCTGCCAGACCGCCGTCAGAACATCCGACCAGCTCAACGCCCGGCCTTCCTGCAAGCATCGGCTTACCTCATACAGCCCAACTGCCACAAAGGGACCGACGAGCGGAAATCCGATTGCAAGCGGGTAGATCATATAGTGCATGTCGAATCGCGAAACGAAGGCAATGGCAAGCAATCCGCCGAGCACATAAATTCCACCAAAGAACAAGCCGAACAATGGTGCTCGCGCGAAATCCTTCACTCCAGCAACAAGCACTGCCTTGAGATCACCAAAGCCAATATGCTGGACTTTGGGCATGGCAGTACCAGTATTCCTTGCCGATTTACCCGCCATAAAATCCCCTCCAGATCATACGCCCGTTTCACGAGCTTCACCTGGATAGTGCCCATACCCATCAAATGGGGAAATGATCTGGATCAAAAAACTGCAAGCTCAAATTTTTAGTCACCACCACGCTCTTTGCGCAGTTGCGACCAATATTCCAGACGTTTGCGGATTTCGCGTTCAAAGCCCTTGTCCGGCGGGTCATAAAAAGCTTCACGCCCCATCTCTTCGGGAAAATAGTTCTGCCCAGAAAAGCCATCTGGCTGGTCAGGGTCATATTTGTAGCCCGCGCCATACTCCTGCTCTTTCATCATCTTTGTTGGCGCGTTCAGAATTATCTTTGGCGGCATGACTGAACCGGTTTCCTTTGCCCGCCGCATCGTCGCCTTGTAGGCCTTGTAAACCCCAATGGATTTCGGGGCAGTTGCCAGATAGATACACGCCTGCGCCAGTCCAAGCTCGCCTTCCGGTGAGCCTAGAAAGTCATAAACATCCTTGGCAGCAAGCGCTTGCACAACTGCTTGCGGATCAGCAAGGCCTATATCTTCATTGGCCATGCGAACCAGTCGCCGGCAAATGAACAACGGGTCCTCTCCAGCAACCAGCATACGCGCCAGCCAATAAAGCGCTGCATCAGGATCTGACCCACGCACCGATTTGTGCAGCGCGGATATGAGATTGTAGTGGCCTTCTGCTGCCTTGTCGTAGATTGGCACCCGACGCTGTATGGTTTCAGCCAGACCGGATGCATCAAGTGGCTCAGAATCTGATTCAACCAGTGCCAGCAAGTCTTCAACAAGATTGAGAAAATAACGACCGTCTCCATCGGCCATGGCAAACAATTGCTCGCGTGCTTCCTCTGTCACTGGCAACAAGCGATCTTCCAGCTCTTCAGCTCTCCTTAGAAGTCCAGCCAGCGCCTTCGTGTCCAGTCGTTTCAACGTCAACACCTTGGCGCGGGATAAAACGGCCGCGTTCAACTCAAACGATGGGTTTTCAGTGGTGGCACCCACCAGTGTTATCGTTCCATCTTCCATCCAGGGTAGAAACGAATCCTGTTGCGCCTTGTTGAAACGATGAATCTCATCAACAAAAAGCAGCGTACCCTGCCCTTTGTCCATGCGTCGTGACTTGGCTGCTTCAAATACCTTCTTGAGATCGGCAACGCCGGAATGGATGGCGGAAATCTGCTCGAACTGTAATCCAGCTTCTCCAGCAAGCAGTCTGGCTATTGTTGTTTTTCCTGTACCGGGCGGTCCCCACAAAATCATGGACGTAATGCGCC